>NZ_JBYLHW010000001.1:0-55792 GCF_057747715.1 Bacillus sp. JST-5
ATGATCCTTAAAACCATTATCTAGGGACATCACGAAAAGTCCACCCCTAAAATGGAAATTTTTCAGATAGTGGTGGGCTAGCCCACCACTATCTGAACCAGCTCCTATGAAGTTATCAAAGAACAAAATTCTAACTGGAAAATACCTCAAAAGAGGATTCTAAAAATACTATACGAGGAGGAGTTACATTGGAAAAAGAAATTAAAGTATTAGTTGTTGACGATGAAGAAAGAATTAGACGGCTCATTCGAATGTATTTAGAGAGAGAAAATTATGTGATTGATGAAGCAGGAGATGGAAATGAAGCATTGTCTAAAGCATTAAATCAAGATTATGATGTGATTTTGCTCGATGTAATGATGCCTGGAAAAGATGGAATGGAAGTTTGTAAAGAATTACGAGAAACAAAAAATACACCCGTAATTATGCTGACAGCAAAAGGAGAAGAAGCGAATCGTGTACAAGGTTTTGAGGTAGGGGCCGATGATTACATTGTAAAACCATTTAGCCCTAGAGAAGTTGTATTACGTGTGAAAGCATTGTTACGCAGATCTTCTTCATCTACTTTTGTTCAAACAAGTGCGGCTACTAAAGATGTTTTAGTATTTCCACATATTACAATCGATAATGATGCCCATCGAGTAACAGCTGATGGAAAAGAGGTCAATTTAACTCCGAAAGAATATGAACTGTTATTATTTTTAGCCAAATCTCCAGATAAAGTGTTTGATCGAGAACAACTGCTGAAAGAAGTTTGGCATTATGAGTTTTTCGGTGATTTACGCACAGTAGACACACATGTAAAACGATTGAGAGAAAAATTAAATAGAGTTTCAGAAAATGCTGCAAAAATGATTGTGACCGTTTGGGGAGTAGGTTACAAATTTGAGGTTGTGAATGAATGATTTGGCGGAGTGTCGTCGGGAAACTTTGGGCCACAATTCTTCTTCTCGTTTCATTTGTCTTGTTAATCCTTACTTTTTTCTTTATGGAATATTTTCAAAATTACCATTTAGAACAAACGGAGAAAAATTTAACAACGACCGCATCTAAAATTGCGGTTATATTAGAACAACACGAAAAATTAGATTTGGGATTAAATGTTGCTTGGGAATTAGTGGACGAAGTTACTAAAGTTGTAATTATTACTGATGAGGAACATGTTTATTATTCTCCAAATCATGAAGAAGATGATTTTCCAGTTTCTTATTTTAAGGAAGATCAAGAATTATCCAAAGTCTTTACAAAACAACAAACGGTAAAAAAACAAATAGCTATACCTTTTAATGATGAAAAGCATAAGGAAAGTGTATTATTAATAGGTGTTCCACTTGAACATTTTTCAAACCAAAAAGGTGCTGTTTTTATTTATCAGTCTCTTGATGTCATGAAAGAAACGATGCGCCTTACGACAAAAGTCATTCTTCTTGCAGCATTATTAGCGTTTGTTTTAACGACTGTATTTGCCTTTTTCTTACTAACGAGAGTAACATCTCCACTAAAAAAGATGAAAGAAGCTGCCTTTGAAGTTGCTCGTGGAAAATTTGAAACGAAAGTTCCGATCTTAACGAATGACGAAATTGGGGATTTGGCGACTGCATTTAATCAAATGGGAAAAAGATTAAAAATAAATATGAATGCACTCCGTCAAGAAAAAGAACAATTATCCAGTATTTTAAGTAGTATGGCGGATGGTGTTATTACATTTAATCGTGATGGAACGATTTTAATTACTAATCCCCCTGCTGATCGGTTTCTTCAGCTATGGTATTATGAACAAAATCGGGAATCGTTGGAAGAGATTCCTCCAATTGTGATGGAACTTTTTCAAAAATCTGTACAGAAAGAAGAAGAACAAATTGGGGAGATCACTGTCCAAGGGCGCTTTTTTACGTTAATTGTTAGTCCTTTATATAACAATGAAAATATTCGCGGAGCAGTCGTTGTATTGAGGGATATGACGGAAGAAAGACGATTAGATAAATTGCGAAAAGATTTTATTGCTAACGTATCACATGAATTGAGAACACCAATTTCAATGTTACAAGGATATAGTGAAGCTTTATTAGATGATTTGGCAAGCAATGAAGAAGAAAGAAAAGAAATGACGAAAATTATTTATGAAGAATCTTTTAGGATGGGTCGTTTAGTAAATGAATTGCTAGATTTAGCAAGAATGGAAGCTGGGCATATAACTTTAAATGAAAGTGATATACCATTAAAACCTTTTATTGAACGAGCTGTTTTGAAATTTCATGGGTTAGCGAAAGAGAAAAATATTCATTTATATGTAGAATATTTATGTGAAGAAAATGCGCATTTTTATCTTGACCCTGACCGAATGGAACAAGTGTTAACGAACTTAATCGATAATGCGATTCGTCATACTCCTTCTGAAGGTAGTGTAAAGGTTGTTGTTAATATGGTTCAACTTGGATTGCAAATGGAAGTGAGTGATACCGGTAGCGGTATACCAGAAGAAGATTTGCCGTTTATTTTTGAAAGATTTTATAAAGCAGATAAAGCAAGAAAACGTGGATCTTCAGGCACTGGTTTAGGACTAGCGATCGCCAAAAACATTGTTGAAGCCCATAAAGGGGAAATCCATGTCAGGAGTAAACTAGGACAAGGTACGACATTCTCCATCTTTATTCCTCGAAATAACTAATATTATCATATATTTTCTCGATTAATCTTGTTTCATAAGAAACATATGTATGTAATTTAAGGAAGAATAGAACCTATTCTTTCTTTTTTTTTGATAAAAGATTATATTATTTAATATGTAACCTTCTTTATTTTAAAAACGACTAATAAATAAGTGGAGGATTTTTCGATGAACTCCGTTTTCGATAGATTATATGAAAAATATCATCATGATGTATATCAATTTTTGTTTTATTTAGTTAAAAACAGAGAGCAAACAGAAGATTTAGTACAGGAAGTATATATTCGAGTGTTAAAAGCGTATGATCGATTCGAAGGGAAAAGCAGTGAAAAAACATGGTTGTTTTCCATTGCACGAAATGTAGCAATTGATCATTTTCGTAAACAAAATGCCTGGAAGGATCGGATTTTTCAGAGATTCGATTGGAAGCAACATCAATTAACAGATCGTGAACCTCTTCCTGAAGAAATCGCTTTGCAAAAAGAAGAAATTCAGTTGCTATATAGATGTTTAGACTTATGTACGTTAGATCAAAAAATGGTACTCATTTTAAGGTACATTCAGTCGTTATCAATTTCAGAAACAGCCCAAATGTTAGGTTGGTCAGAAAGTAAAGTTAAAACCACCCAACATCGAGCTTTGAAAGCATTAAAAAAGAAAATGGAATCCTTTTTATCAAAGGCAGGTGAAAAAGCATGAACAATAAAAACCTTCATGATGAAGAAATAGAGCGATTATTAAAAGCCATGCCTAAAATAAAAGATATACAGAAAAAAGAAGTTTTATATCGAAAGGTCATGCAATCGATAAACCATGAAGAAAAGAAAAAAAGAATATTTGTAACCCCAAAATTGGTGGTAGCATGTGCCCTTATTCTCATTGCTATTATATCTTTGTCGTTTTTGAAAAATAATGAAATCTCCATCAATCCCATTAATCAAATGAAGGAAGAGGCATTTGACGATAATAGTGTGAAAAATGAATTGGATAAAAATAGTGACCAAATGGAGAATCAAATTTTATTAACATCCGTGCTCGAAAAAATGTCTGTTTATAAAGATGATTTACTCGAAAATGAAAGAGTTTTCGTATATGGTATACCAGACCAACAATTCCAAAATGTCATTCCGATTACCATCGTCAGTAAAGTTTCACAAGATCAATCATGGTTAGATAGATATAATCAAATTATGAAATTATTACAAGAAGAGGAATGGGGTCTTTTTGACTATTATCCATATGAAGGAAATGTCTCAAAGATTGATAATTCTACATTAAAATTCGCCGTGAATAAAACTCATTCATATGGAAATTCGTCTGCACAAGAAACAACGTTGTTTACAAGTTTAATGGAAAATTTTCGCGGGCAAGGATTTAAAAAAATTGAGCTATACACAGAAAATAGTCCAGGAATTGATTTTAGTAATACAGGGACCATTGATCAAATTGAAATTCGTAATATAAATAAAAACGGTTACTTCCTTTATTATACTGATAAAGGATATCAATTTTTAGTTCCATATCGAAACACGTATAATACTATTGAAGAAGCGTTGACAGCAATGAAATCTGACATAGAAACGCATCATCTTTATTCTTCGATACCAAAACATGTCTCTTTTAGTCAAAAAGATTCAGGTAATCTGTTAACCATTCAATTTACAGATCCTTCATTGATAGAGGAAAATAGCGAATCGATGAAAATGATTGAAGCTATTTTATTAACGGCAAAAGATTTTGGTTATGAGCAAGTTCAATTTACAAATACCGGATTAACTACATTAGGGGAATTTAATTTGTCGCAGCCAATTGATGTACCGATTGGACCTAACAGAATAAAAATTGATTAATAAAAATTTTCTTCACATAATTTCGTCTTTATGAAAGAAATGCAAAACATCTACAACATTTTCATAAACCATTGTTCATGTAAAATCATCATTCCTTTTTGTAGGGAATGATGATTTTTGTTTTGTTTTTGCCTTTTCAGAATAAAATGATATGGTATGAGAATAATAATTCCGTGCACTTTCGGTTCTAATTATGGACAAGCTTACATATATGTAGGGTAGAGTTTTTTGGAGGGGAAGTATGTTGGATTTCGTAAAGAGACTTCTACTTGCTACTTTGTTAACTATTTTTATTGCTCTATTAATGTTAGGAAGCACATCGCTAATAGCTAATGCAGAGAATTCGTTGAATTGGATTTGGCCAACGGACGGTGTAATAACAGATACGTTTGGTAGTCGAAACGGTACGCATAAAGGGGTTGATATTGGGGCAGATTTTGGGACCCCCATTCATGCTGTCGACGACGGAACAGTAACAAAATCTTTTTATTCTATGTCTTATGGAAATGTCATTTTTATTAAACATAAAGAATATGAAACCGTATATGCCCATTTACAAAAGAGACTTGTAAAAGAAGGAGAAAAAGTAACGAGAGGACAAATCATTGGTGAAATGGGATCAACGGGATATTCTACAGGCTCACATTTACATTTTGAAGTTCATCATGGGAATTGGACTTTTGGAAAAGAAAATGCTTTAGATCCATTTCAAATATTTGGACTCGGGGAAATTGGACAACATGTAAAGGCAGGTGTAGAGAATTTAAATGGATATGTGGAAGCACTTGCTTTTAAAAAAGTTTCCAATGAACAGGTACATACGGTTCAAAAAGGTGAAACATTATGGCAAATTGCAAGATTGTATCATGTCTCCATTCAAGATTTAATAGAATGGAATCAATTAAAAGATGAAAAAATACATTTGGGTCAAAGAATAGTCATTAAACCTAACATACAAGATGTATATGTAGTAAAATCTGGAGATACTTTGTTTTCAATTGCAAAAAAATATCATATGGATGTCCATGAACTTAAAGCTATAAACCAATTACAATCAAATACCATTATGCCAATGCAAACTTTAAAAGTAAAAAGGAATTCATAAAGAGTATGTTCACGTAATAAAAAAAGCAATCCAGATTCGTTTTATTAAAACGATCGGATTGCCTATTCTCTCTGTTGCTGATAATTGCAACTAGTTTTGTATGAAAACAAATGTCTTTTTTCCCCCCTTTCCAAAGTAGTATTCTTTTCTTTTTTCAAAAAAAGAAACAGCCCTTTGGAATGTTTTGTTCATATAGCTAATGCCATAAACAATTACATAACCCAAAAGGCTGTTTTGTTCGATTACCGCAGGTTTAAAACCGCTATCAAATTTGAAGGTCATTTTATTTGTTGATTTAAATTCAAGGTCATTATCCTATAAAAAAAAGGTGGTAGATAAATACTAATTAGAAATAAAATATTCTGTTAATTTCTTGGTTACAATCAATGGAATGACGATAAAAGACAAGACTACAATAGTCATAATTAGAAATTGTATTCCATTAGGCTGGGCAAACCACAAAGGAAGCCAATAAGTATGGGCTAATTCTACCAATTTATAATGAATAAAAATAGTCACTATTAGGAATATATAAAACAACACATTTTCTTTATTAAACATGCTCAATATTCCTCCTTTAATACTATTTTATCATGCAATAAAAAAATAGTCACAACTTATAACTATTTATGTTGCGCCTATTTTAATGTATAATACCAAATCATTAAATATCCAAACGACATTTACTTGTTTGATTGAGATTTAATTAAATATTTATCTATTTTAGGTACAGTACCATTTTTATATACTTCTTTGTTGTAATCTAAAATCACATGTAAATGGCCAATAGAAATTAAATTTAAAAATAGTGTGAAAACAGATAATACAATCACTTTTTTCATCTTAATTCCTACTTATTATTTAATATTTCAATAAATTTATTCTATTTTTTAGAATAAATTCCTCCTTTTAACTTTAAATAAATGGTAAAATTTTTATGTGTTTTATTCTTCACATCAATCACTTTTAGTTTCAACAAGTCGCTAATCCTCAATCCAGTGTTTTTTCATCACAAAAATAAACCAATCTCTATATGAACGTTTCATTAACACTGATTTCATCTTTTATTGTGGATGAAGACTAGAAAAAACGAGGAGAAAAATTTGATATTTTTCACCTCGTTTCTTTTTGCACTAAAATTATTTTTTTTGTTCCGCATATCTAGCTAAGCATTCATCAATGAGCTTAGCAGCTGCTTCTGGTCCTTCCCATGTACCAATTTCAGTCTTTTTCCCTTGCAAATCTTTATAGCGTTCGAAGAAATGGGCAATTTCTTTCAATTTATGTTTTGGTAGATCATCAATTGTTTTGATTTCATCGAAACGAGGATCTTCAACAGGAACGCCAATTAACTTAGCATCTTCTTCACCGCTATCAACCATATTTAAATAGCCAATCACTCTTGCATCAATCACACATCCAGGGAATGTAGGATTTGTGACTAATACTAAAATATCTAATGGATCTCCATCAAGTGCAAGGGTATTTTCTATGTATCCATACTCAGCTGGGTAAAACATTGGCGAGAAAAGAACGCGATCTAATTTAAAAATACCTCGTTCTTTATCAAATTCATACTTGTTTTGGCTGCCTGTTGGGATTTCGATTATGGCTTCTACTACTTTGTTTTCAACTGACATTCTGTTTCCTCCTACAAAATAAATTGATGTATTGAAATATGCATTTTTTATTATAGAGGATAGGAATCTTTGGTGCAAATAGGAAAAATATAAATCACTTCACATTCGGTAGAAATATGTATATAATTGAAATGTAAAAAATGAATAATATGATTCATCTTCGGGGCAGGGTGAAATTCCCGACCGGCGGTGATGAAGCTTTGCTTCTAAGCCCGCGAGCCTTTTTGGCAGGATTTGGTGTGATTCCAAAGCCGACAGTATAGTCTGGATGGGAGAAGATGAAGGTTTCGGAGTGTTCAAAAAATGCTGTTTTGAACGCTTATTTAAGTATGCCTTTTTTCTCCCTCAAGTGTTTTTCTTGAGGGATTTTTTATTGAAGCGAAAGGCATCACTAAAGTCGAAACCTTTCTTCCTATGTGATGAATCATGAAAATCACACAAAGGAGAGAGGAAACATGAAGAAAAAAATGAAGGTCAAAAATTTTGTACTCATTGGAATGTTAAGCAGTGTCTCTTACGTTTTAATGCTGCTTAATTTCCCACTTCCACCGTTCCCTAAATATTTAATGGTGGATTTTAGCGACATTCCTGCATTAATAGGTGCACTCGTCCTTGGGCCGTTTGCGGGGGTGTTGATTGAATTATTAAAAAATATTTTAGATTATGTAATGACTGGAAGTGAAACGGGAGTTCCCATTGGACATATGGCAAACTTTGTAGCCGGAATATTATTTGTCCTTCCCGTATATTATGTATATAGTAAATTAAAATCGAAAAAAGGAATGACATATGCTTTAATAGTTGGTTCAATCTTTATGGCGGTATTTATGAGCTTGTTAAATTATTTCTTTTTCTTGCCGGCATATACATGGTTTTTAGATGCTCCTGCTATGAGCGGTCCTGAATTAAGAAAAACAATCGTTTATGCGATATTGCCATTTAATCTTGTTAAAGGAATACTCATTGCGATAGTATTTATGTTAATGTTTATAAAATTGAATGAATGGATTCAAAAACAACGAGCAGCTTTTGAATAAATTAGTAAAAAAAAGACTCCGCTAATATAGACTAACACAATAAAATGGGACAATAAAAAACACCTTCGACATGGTATAATCAAACAAATACTATTCGGAGGTGTTTTTGCGTGGGCAAAAACGTTTATTCTAGTGAAGTCAAATGGGCGGTTGTAAAAGATAAAATGAGTGGTGAATTAACGAACAAAGAGATAATGGATAAGTATGGCATTAAAAATGTCTCACAAATTAAAACATGGATGAAGTGGTATAGAGAGAATCAAATCCACCGTTTTGATCAACCAATAGGTAAACAGTATTCTTATGGCCATGGTCCTGAATGGAAAAGTGAAGAGGAAAAGCAAAATGCACAAATAGTACATTTACAGATGGAGAATGAAATTTTAAAAAAGTATTTAGAAGTGAAAAAGGAGTTGAGAAAGAAGTAGTTTTACGACTGGTGGATAAATTTCGAGGTAAATATACGGTAACGGCTATTTTATCTGCATTAGGAGTGGCGAGGTCTACGTATTATCGTTGGACGAAAACACCAATAAAACTAATGTCAGAAGCAGAGATAGCTATTACTACTCTTTGCCAAGAAAATAAATATCGTTATGGGCATAGGAAAATTACTAAATTGCTTCAGAAGATATATAGTATAAAGTTACATCGAAACACCGTACAACGCATTATGCAAAAATTGAATTTACAGTGTCGAGTCAAACCAAAACGGAGATGGAAATCACAAGGTGAGACGATTATACTCGCACCTAACTTACTTGAAAGGGATTTTATCGCCTCGAAGCCAAACGAAAAGTGGGTTACTGATATTACTTATATCCAGTACGGTTCCTATACCTTATATCTATCGACTATTTTGGATTTATATAATAATGAGATTGTTGCATATAGACTTTATGATCATCAGCAGACACCATTAGTCATTGATACACTAAAAGCTGCGTTAGAAGCAAGAGGGAATCCAAAAGGAGTCATCATACATTCTGATCAGGGAAGTGTATATACTTCTTATGCATATCAGCACTTAGTCAAAGAAATGAATTTGGTAAGTAGTATGTCTAGACGAGGAAACTGTTGGGATAATGCAGTTATTGAATCCTTTCACTCCAATATTAAGTCGGAGGAGTTTCAGTATGTTAAATACAATTCGTTATCAATTCAGGAAGTTAGAAATCGTGTAGATCAATTTATGAAGCATTATAATGAAGAACGTATCCAAGAAAAATTAGGCTACCAATCCCCTATTGAATTTAGGAATATGGCAGCCTAAGAAGGTGTTTTATTACTGTCTCAAATCGCTATGTCAGTCTAATAATAGCGGAGTTTATTTATTTCAATTAATCAAATTTGTTAGGATCTCCGTCAAATGGTTCATCAGCAACTTTAATGGATTCTGTAGGACAACCTTCAAAAGCATCCATCATGTCATCAATTAAAATGTCAGGAATCTCTACAATACCTTGATTATCGTCTAACGTAACGTAAGCAATTCCTTCATCATCATAGTCATAAATATCTGGTGCAGCCGCGCCACATGCACCGCATGCAATGCAAGTTTCTTTGTCTACAATTGTATATTTTGGCATGAACTTACCTCCTAAAATCTCATTTAAAATATAATTCTAATATATTTTACACACACGAAAAAAAATATGTAACATGATTGCCTATTTTTATTGTAAGGCTCTAACATTAAGTTTTCAACTGTAAAGTGAAAGAAAATAAAGATCGAATAGGAATGATTATGGAACGGATCGTTTCAATCTCAATTTTTCATCAAAAATCTCCAGTTTTCATGATACAATGATGGTATCATAGAAGTTTTTTGTAAGAGAGTGATGAAAATTGGGTTATTTTGAAGTAGTGTTGCTCCATTGTTTGAACAAAATTGGCAACGAGCGAACACCAATCTCTATTTACCATTTATTAAAAGGGAAAAAGTCCGTTCAAACCATCCAAGACAGTAAATTATTTGGCCTCTCGCAATGGTTTAACACTTACCCGCAACTAACAAAGAAACAACTAAATGAAACAATAACCCATTTACATCGGGAAAAATTGATTATCAACGATCATTCACATTATTCGTTAACGGACAAAGCCATTGAATTATTACATATCCATTCAAATCAAATTCCCCCAAAATATTTAAATGGTTGGAAATATCATACGGTTGATCAAATCTTTTGGAAGCGATTGAACTTAGTTGTGCAAGTTATTCCCTACTGGGAGAAGGGGGACCAACAATTTTTTCCAGTTCAAAGAGATCCGGACATTCAATATTGGGTAAAATCGTTTCTGTTATCAAATAAAACGAATAAAAAATGGTTGGTTGAACAAATCCATCGTGAATTAGAAACTTTTTTTGAAATGGTTGAGGATTATTCAGACCCTCTTTATTTTTTACTACGTTTTTCTGGCTATAAGAAAACAGGTTTAACGGAAGAACAAATTGCTCAATTTTACAACGTAGACTTGTTTTATTATATAACGCATTTTCGTGCAATATTACATCATTTAATGAAAATCGCATGGGAGAAAAGGGGATATTTCCCTGTTTTATACCGAATTTATCAAGATTTATTTCGGACCATACCTTTAACTAAAACAGCTGAAACTACCTACAAACTTTTTAATCAAGGTTATTCGATTGAAAAAATAGCAAAAATCCGTCATTTAAAAGTGCAAACGATTGAAGATCATATTGTAGAAATTGCTTTCATGGACCCCTCTTTTTCCATTGATCAGTTTGTAAATAAAAATACACAACAGAAAGTTCTTCAAATCGTACATCAAATGAAAACGAAAAAACTGAAAGAAATAAAGAAGCAATTGGATCCTATTGATTATTTTTCTATACGTTTAGTATTAGCGAAATTAGGTGAATAACCGTGAATATAATGAAAGCATTAAGAACGTATTTTTCATACGATTCTTTCCGAGTTGGACAAAAAGAAATCATTGAATCTGTTCTCTCTGGATACGATACTCTAGCCATGTTACCGACGGGAAGTGGAAAGTCACTTTGTTATCTTTTACCCGGTTATATGTTGGATGGAACCGTACTAATTGTAACTCCGTTATTATCATTAATGCAGGATCAAGTAGAGCAACTAAAAGCTCAAGGGGAAAAACGTGTCATTGCGATTAATTCTTTTTTATCTTATCAAGAAAAAATAAGAACGATTAAAAATTTGCATAATTATAAATTTGTCTATATATCTCCAGAAATGTTGCAAAACGAATGGGTTTTAGACCATATAAAAAAATTTAAACTTTCATTATTTGTTGTGGATGAGGCCCATTGCATCTCTCAATGGGGATATGATTTCCGCCCGGATTACAGTCAATTGGGAAATGTTCGAAAATTTTTAAATGAGCCTGTCACATTAGCTTTAACCGCAACGGCAACGAAAGAAGTTAGAGAAGACATTAAAACCACTTTATCATTAGAAAATGTTAAAGAACTTATATTTTCCGTCAATCGTCCCAATATTGCCATCCAAGTTTTTTCTGAAATAAGTTCTTTCGAAAAAAAAGAGTTAACGATTCAGTTCGTGAAAGAATTAAAAAAACCGGGAATTATCTACTTTTCTAGTAAAAAGGCAGCTGATGAATGGGCAACGAAACTACAGTCAGTCGATGGAATAAAAGTTGCTTCGTATCATGCCGGCCTTTCTCAAGAAAAGCGCATCCTTATTCAACAGCAATTTCTTTATAATGAATTAGATATCATCTGTGCAACAAGTGCATTTGGAATGGGAATCAATAAAGAAAATGTAAGATTTATCATTCATTATCATCCTCCATTACAAATGGAATCTTATTTGCAAGAAATTGGGCGCGCTGGCCGTGATGGTTTAGCGAGCGTTGCAATATTATTCAATGGTGATGGTGACGAAATATTACAATTCCAATTAATCGAACAAGAGCTTCCGACAAGCGTTCATATTGAAACATTTGCGGAATTGATGAAAAAGAAAGTGCAATCATTTACGAATATTGAACAAATAGAATTACTCGGTTTTACAGAAATTCAATGGAGATTGTTAGAAAGGCTTTGGAATCAATATTCCGATCAGCGCTCTTTTACAAAAATGGCCGAACATTATATGAATCAGCGAATGGAAACCAAAATAAAAAAATTATATGAATTCCGTTCGTGGATCAAAAATAATACCTGTCGAAGAGAACAGTTATTATCTTTTTTTGATGAAAAACTTGAAGAAAGACCAAAAAATTGTTGTGATGTTTGTGGCATTGATTGGAATTTATATAACATTCATGAAGAAAGAGTTAATCATCGCCCAAAAATAGAATGGAGAATGTACTTAAAAGAATTATTAAATGTTAAGTAGGAGAGCTCAGATGAAAAATCGACAAAAAGAACTGATCGAACAAATGACTGATAAAGATATTTTCATTGCTTTATTAATTACTCAATGTTTCTTATTAACTATTTCAGCCATTTTCGTTATTATATTATTTAAAGATATATCGACATTTTTTTCATTGTTTCAATGGAAAGATTGGCGAATTTTTACATATGGTGTAACAAGTGGTCTACTGGTTGTTGGTATAGATATATATTTGATGAAAAATTTACCGAAACACTATTACGATGATGGCGGAATAAATGAAAAAATTTTTAAACATCGTTCCATAGGAGAAATAGCGATTCTTGCTGCTATTATTTCGATTTGCGAAGAAATATTCTTTCGTGGGGTTATTCAAACGAATTTTGGGATCATGATTGCAAGTGTCATCTTTGCACTCGTACATTATCGTTATTTATTTCATTGGTTTTTGTTTTTAAATATTATGCTATTAAGTTTTTACATTGGATTATTATATGAATGGACCGGAAATTTAATGGTAACCATCACGATGCATTTTATAACGGATTTTTTATTAGGAGTTTTATATAAAAGGAAAGGGGGAGAAAATCATGGAAGAACAGATGATAGTACCTAATGATCAAGCGGAAATGTTACGAAGAAAAATGACTCAAGAAACTGAAAAAAGTCATCTTTCAAGCCTTCCGCCTCGAAGTGAAATTCATAAAAAGAAAAAAAGTAAAAATAAGTGGAAGCTTCGGTTTCCAGTCATTCGGTTCTTAACTGTTATATTTATTCTCCTGCCTATCATAATATACAGCGTCATTTCTTATATTGAACAAACGAATAAAGGAAAACATGAACCAGCTGTAGTGGATCCTGAATTTATTCAAGTTGATATAGAGAATGACAATAAAGGTACAATTGAAATACCAAACGAAGAAAAAGTAGAGGATGATTTAGAAGAAAATTCTCCACCTAGTCAAAATGAAGAACCTGATAAAGTTGATTTAGGAGAAACCATTGAACCTATTGATGCTTCAAAGGAAAAGAACAGCACTGCTACGAACCAAGAAGCTAGTGAGGAGAATAAAGAAAATTCCCAAGAACCATCTTACCAATTGATTCAGCATCAAGTTCAACCGAATGAAACATTATTTCGAATTTCCATGAAATATTATCAATCACAAGAAGGAATTGAACTGATCAAAAAATGGAATAATATTGTCAACAACGAAATAAAAATTGGTCAAATATTAACCATCCCTATTCCTCAATAAAGTTTGTATTCATATAATCGAATACAAACTTTTTCTTTTGGTATATTCACAAATTTTGGACATACATTGTTGTTAAAGAAATATGTGAGGGATGGATATGGAAAAACCAATATTAGAATTAAATCATTTAACAGATGAAGCGACAAAACAAATGTTAATCAAATGTGTAGAAAAAAAAAGAAAATTTGATAAATTGAAATCTCAACATTTATTCATTATGTGCCTAACAATATTCATTGCATTTTTATTTACTTATTATCTTTATAAAACCATCTTTGTCCCATATTCATATTCTTTCGAAGCAATTTTTTACGCTTTTGTAAGTAAAAATATCAATGTATATTTATTAATTATAACGATTGGTTTTTTTGGGATGATGAATGTGTTAAAAGATAAACGAGAAAAGGCTGAAAATGAATTTCACGAATTAAGACGTGAAATCATTGATAAAAGCAAAGATTTATGGAAAAAAGATGAAGCTTGGGAAACTCGTCATATCGTTTTTGAAATGATGAAACGAGAATACGATATTAATTTATATCACGAAAGTAAATAATCACTATTTCCATTTTCAAATTTTTTTGTTTTCCCATAATTTTTTTCGAGAAAAGGGGTTTAATAGCTTTATGTCGAAATAAATATTATAGTGTTTATTTTTATTTTGGGGTGATTGAATCATGTTTGTTAAAAGTATAATGATTCCTAGAAACAATTGTTATGTAGTTCAGCATGATCGTTCTCTTAGGGAAGCTTTACAACTATTAGAAACGAATAAAATTGACGCTTTACCTGTATTAAAGGGCGATCAGTATGTAGGGATATTAACAAGATACCAACTTTATAAAAGCTTTTTTGAATCAGAATTAGAAAAAGAGCAATTTTTAAATGAAGTGAAATCTGGTGATATAGTCACACATAAAGATGAATTTTTATCAGGGGATGAAATTTTTGAACGAACGCTTATTGCGTTAAAAGATTTCCCATTGTTAGCCGTTTGTGACGAAGATAAGCGATTGCTTGGAATAGTCACACGTTTTGATGTTTTGGAACAATTCCAAAGCGCATTTGGCATGAAAAAAAGCGGTGTTCGTATCGCATTTACCTCCGTTGAAACAGAAGGACAAATTGCAAGATTATCAGAAATCGCTCATCAATTCCACGAATCCATCATTTCACTTGTGACATTCGATGAAACAGATAAATTAGTACGAAGGATTGTATTAAAAATTGAAAAGAAAGATAATATTCATGAGTTTATTCAACAATTGGAGCAAGCAGGTTTCCGGATTTTAGATATTGTAGAAGATTGAGTATTCATCTTATTCATCCCCCTCTCATACGATAGTGTGGAGGGGGATGAATGTTTCGACTTGTATTTTTTAGTTTTGTTGGGTTGTTCTCTGACATAGTTTATATCTATTTTTTTCCGAATGAACATTTAAATTTTTAAAGTTTTTTATCAGAATATATTTTACATCCATTCGATTTTTTTTAGGTAGTTTGGCGTTTATCGTGGGGTTTCTTTGCCAATCCTTTTTAATGTCCAATGCCATATGGCTTATGAAAATGCTATTGAGAAATAGAACGGTTTTATATGAAAGAATTGTTTATTTCTCTTACGTCAGTTTCTAATTTTGTTATTTTACTATATCAGGGATTGTGGCAAACCATTCTATTGTTCTTGTTTTCATTTTTATTTTGTGTTTTATCATTGTCTAAACTTCGTGTTGAGAAGGGGTAATAGGGGGTTATGAATGATTTACTTCATTCTAGTCTTAATTTTTATCGCAAGTTTTATCATATATATGTGGAAAGAGGCTTTTCGTAATTTTGTTCGATACCATACTTTGTCATTTCAAGAGTTTCCGAAAAGTTTTGGAGAGTATCGAATATTTTTTATCTCTGATATTCATCGACGTGAAATAGATGATTCCATCATTAAAGAAGTAAAGGATCAAGCGAACATCGTCATCATAGGTGGAGATTTAACAGAGAAAAACGTCCCATTATATAGAACTTATCGAAATATTGAGAAACTAAAAAAGATCGGTAGAGTATTTTTTGTTTGGGGAAATAATGACTATGAAGTTGATTCACAAATGCTAGAAAGTTTGCTTTTAGATTGGGGAGTGGAAATTTTAACGAACAGACATGTTTCAATCTTTTCCAAAGAGGGAGAGTCATTTGCTATCATTGGAATTGACGATATTTCGATGGAAAGAGACCGTTTAGATCAGGCACTATATGGAGTCAAAGATCCCTTCCGGCTATTCATTACTCATAACCCAGAAGGTGTTAAACTTTTGAACGATGAACATAACATTCAACTTGTATTAGCAGGACATACACACGGTGGCCAAATTAATGTATTTGGTTTAGGGCTATATCGTAAAGGGCGTATATATAGCCAAGGAAATATTACTGTTCTTATTAGTAACGGCTATGGTACAACGTTGCTTCCTTTTAGATTCGGAGCAAAAGCAGAAACCCATTTAATCACTATTAAACATAAGAATTGTAAAAATTAAATAATCTGAACGATATGTAAAAATCTTTCCGCATGATTAACATAGTCATTGAAATAAACATACGATGTCAATATAAAGCGTTCGTTAACGTCGGGAGGCGGCATTTTCATGCGGTTAGAAAGAATCAATGAAAATAAAATAAAAATCTTTATAACATTGGATGAATTACTTGAACGTGGGCTTTCAAAAGATGATGTAGGGAAAGATTCGTTTAAATGGCAAGAATTATTTTATGATATGATGGAAGAAGCAAAACAAGAATATGGATTTGCTTGCAACGGTACTATTGCTGTTGATATTTTTTCTCTCCAAACTCAAGGGATGGTTTTAATTCTTACCATCGATGATATTGAAGAAACCTATGATGGATCATTAAATTGCGATGTATTTGAAATGAAGGTAAATACGCTCGAACATAAAGAGCTATTATATACTTTTCATTCCATAGAAGATTGTATTTCTTTCGCGCGACGAATCAAACATGTTTTGCAAGGCGGCCAACTCCTTTATTACAATCAAAAATATTATTATCATAAAGAACAGGTTTCACCTGATTTAATTCCAACAGTTATTTCGATCTTAGCGGAATATGGTGAACCTGCAGTAACAACTGTGCCATATATTTATGAATATGGAAAAATCATCATGGAAAAAGATGCGATTCAACAATTAAATCATTTTTTTGATCATTGAGCTGTCTAAAAGGCAGCTTTTCTGATTGTTAAGATACTACAATTTTTATCATACTAAAAACAAGCAATTTTTCTCGTTAATCGTATAAAAATTACTTTCAATATTATATGAAAAAGATAAAAATCTTATATTTTTTGTTACCGCTTTCATTTTTTTAAAAAAAAAGAAAAAAAGTCTTTTTTTAATCTTGCATATTATTTGTAAGGGTGTATACTATGTCATGAGTGGACATACACTTTATCGATAATATTAGGAGGTTTACAAATGGTAGCCGATAAGGGTACGGAAAATACAAATATTGAGGACAAACATGATGTTTTGAAAGCCACACAAACTGTCATTCAAAATGCACTCGAAAAATTAGGGTATCCTGAAGAAGTATATGAACTTCTAAAAGAGCCTCTTCGAATGATGACAGTTAAAATACCAGTCCGTATGGATGACGGTTCAGTGAAAGTTTTTACTGGCTACCGCGCCCAACATAATGACGCAGTAGGTCCAACCAAAGGGGGAATTAGATTCCATCCAAATGTTACTGAAAGAGAAGTTAAAGCATTATCTATTTGGATGAGTCTAAAATGTGGTATCGTTGATCTACCTTATGGTGGAGGTAAAGGTGGCATTGTCTGTGATCCTCGAAAAATGTCTTTCCGTGAGCTTGAAAGATTAAGCCGTGGCTATGTTCGAGCAATAAGCCAAATCGTTGGACCAACGAAGGATATTCCAGCTCCGGATGTATTCACAAACTCACAAATTATGGCTTGGATGATGGATGAGTATAGCCGTATTGATGAGTTTAACTCACCTGGATTTATTACTGGAAAACCGCTTGTTTTGGGTGGATCTCATGGACGTGAGTCTGCAACAGCAAAAGGTGTGACTATATGTATCCGTGAGGCTGCAAAAAAACGAGGAATTAGCCTTGAAGGAGCGAGAGTGGTTGTTCAAGGTTTCGGTAATGCAGGTGGATTTTTAGCTAAATTTATGCATGACGCTGGTGCCAAAGTAATCGGTATTTCCGATGCATATGGGGCCTTACATGATCCAAATGGACTTGATATTGATTATTTATTAGATAGAAGAGATAGTTTTGGTACCGTTACAAAACTATTTAAAAATACAATAACTAATAAGGAATTATTAGAATTAGAATGTGATATCTTAGTTCCAGCAGCGATTGAAAATCAAATAACAGAAGAAAATGCCCATAATATTAAAGCTTCCATTGTCGTTGAAGCGGCGAACGGGCCAACAACATTAGAAGCGACAAAAATTTTAACTGAACGTGGCATTCTCTTGGTTCCTGATGTGCTAGCTTCTGCTGGAGGAGTTACTGTATCCTATTTTGAATGGGTGCAAAATAATCAAGGATATTACTGGTCTGAAGAAGAAGTAGAGGAAAAACTTGAGAAAGTTATGGTCAAAGCCTTTAACAATGTTTATGAAACGGCTATGACTCGCCGTGTAGATATGAGATTAGCCGCCTATATGGTTGGTGTTAGAAAAATGGCTGAAGCCTCTCGCTTTAGAGGATGGATATAAGAGGACTATAAAAGAAAGTCAATTTCATTGCAACTTTATAAAAAATCTCCTATCATTGATGGATAGGAGATTTTTATTTAGACAACATGTCTATAAAGGAAGTGAGCCATTTGGAACAATTACATGATGCGATCATTGTTGGAGGAGGTCCTTGTGGATTATCCGCAGCTATAGAATTACAAAACATTGGATTAAAACCAATCGTTATTGAAAAAGGAAATATTGTCAATGCCATTTATAACTATCCTACACACCAAACTTTTTTTAGTACCAGTGAAAAACTAGAAATAGGTGATGTTCCGTTCATCATTGAGGGACGAAAACCGAAACGAAATCAGGCATTGGCTTATTATCGAGAAGTGGTAAGAAGAAAAAATATTCAAGTTCATCCTTTTGAAAAAGTTCTCCGAGTTGAACGTGCAGAAGATGGATGGTTTTATGTGCATACATCAAAAAATGAATATAAAACGAAATTCGTTGTTATAGCCACTGGTTATTATGATCATCCCAATATGTTAAATATTCCAGGAGAAGAATTAGATAAAGTTTTCCATTATTTTAAAGAAGCACATCCTTATTTTGATATGGACGTCTGCGTCATCGGTGGAAAAAACTCCAGTGTTGATGCTGCTTTAGAATTAGAAAAAGCTGGTGCAAGAGTGACTGTTTTATATCGTGGAAATGAGTATTCCAAAAGTATTAAACCTTGGATTCTTCCGGAATTTGATTCACTCATTCGTAATGGAAAAATCCAAATGGAATTTCGTGCAAATGTACTTGAAATTAAAGAGAAATCCGTCATATATGAAGTAGATGGGATAAAAAAAGAAATAAAAAATGACTTCGTTTTTGCAATGACGGGATACCATCCAGATCATTCGTTCTTAAAGAATATGGGTGTTGAAATCGATCAAGAAACGGGCAGACCAAAATACAATGAAGAAACAATGGAAACAAATGTAAAAGGTATTTTTATTGCTGGTGTGATTGCTGCAGGAAACAATGCAAATGAAATATTTATTGAAAACGGAAGATTTCACGGGAAGCAAATTGCCACCGAGATATCGAAACGAATAAAAGAGTAAACCGGGAAAATTTTCCCGGTTTTAACTTTGAAAGATTTTCTCTATTTCAGATAAATCGCTTGTATGTTCTAGTGCAATCATTAATTTCATTCTAGCTTTTTGGCCATTTAATCCGTTTGAAAAAATTAATCCAAGCTCTTTTAAATGAGCACCTCCACCGAGATACCCATATATATCTTCTACAGTTCCGTTAAAACAACGAGATACTAATACGATTGGAATCCTTTTTTGAATCAAAGACTGAATCCCATCTAACGTTTGTGGCGGAAGATTTCCTTGTCCTAAAGCTTCAATCACTAATCCGTCGATTTCCATGTCTCTACATGCATGAAAAAGTGCAGAATCCATCCCAGCATAAGCTTTTAACAACAACACTTTCTTTGTTATAGAATGAATGTCATATTTTTCATTTTTTACACGACTATGATGAAATCGGACTCTTTTCTTTGTGATTATACCAATTGGTCCGTATTGTGGGCTTTGAAAGGTAGATACATTGCTTGTATGAGTCTTTGTTACATTCATCGCAGAATGAATTTCATCATTTAATACGACCAATACCCCTTTTCCAATGGCTTCTTCGCAAATCGCTGTTCTTACCGCACATATAAAATTATATAAACCGTCCGAACCGATTTCATTACTGCTTCTCATAGCACCTGTTACGACGATCGGAATCGAACTGTCAACCGTTAAATCTAGAAAATAAGCGGTTTCTTCAAGTGTATCAGTACCATGAGTAATAACGACCCCATCAATATTGGAACGATTGATATGTTCGGAAATGATTTGTTTTAATGTTAACATTTCATACGGTGTTATATGCGGAGATGGTAATTGGAATGGTTCTTCAATAATTAATTCTGCGTACTCTGAAACTTTCGCATAAACATGGGAAAATGGACTAGATTCTTGCGGAACTACTGAACCAGTCTGTTCATCTTCTTTCATGGATATCGTTCCACCCGTATGTAAAACTAAAATTTTTTTCTTCATTTTTCTCTCCTTTTCTACATTCCAAAAATCTTTGATTTTTTTTCTTGCAATTCCATGATACGATGAATAAAAAGCAATGAAAAGAGGTTCTTTATGCTGTCGGTATTGTCTGCAGGATTTGCGCCTAGTTTAGCAATTTTGAGTTATTTTTATTTAAAGGATGAATATGATACAGAACCTATTTTTCAAGTTTTTCGTGTATTTATATTAGGCGCGGTCTTAGTGTTTCCAATTATGTTTATTCAATATATATTGCAAGTGGAACAACTGATTCATCATATTTTTATCGATGCTTTTATTACAGGGTTGCTTGAAGAATTTGCTAAATGGTTCTTCCTAATGTTCTCCGTATACTCACTCGTTCATTTTGATGAGCCATATGACGGGATTGTATATGGCGTGTCATTGTCACTAGGTTTTGCTACATTAGAAAATATTCTATACTTGCTTTCCAATGGTATTCATTTAGCCATTGGGAGGGCATTTTTCCCAGTATCAAGTCATGCAATGTTTGGGGTCATTATGGGATATTATATAGGAAAAGGAAAATTTATTTCTAATAAAAAGAAAAAGGTGCGTTTAATTTGTATGGCTTTGTTCATTCCAGTTGTTCTCCACAGCTTATATGACTTTATTTTAATGTCATTTACGAATTGGCATTATTATTTAATTCCTTTTATGCTGGTTCTTTGGTGGGTGGGATTGAAAAAAGCTAAAAAAGCTAAAACATATTATAATCTATCTCAAAAAATCCAGCGTGTTTCTTAACCCCGGGTATACCCCGGGATTTTTTATTACTAAATTAAGGAATCCTTTTGTATAAAAATCCACTCCCTACAAAAACTATCGGTAATAGTAAAATTTCTAATGGGAGGGTACATCGGATGATTAACAGGAGTAAATGGATAAAAATATTTATCGGAATTATGGTTAGCTCAATTCTTTTAAGCTCCGAACATAATTTACACGAAGTATCGGCCTTCTCCAATCAAGTCATTCAAAAAGGAGCAACTGGTGAAGATGTCATCGAACTTCAATCTCGTTTACAATATATCGGATTTTATAATGGAAAAATTGATGGTGTATTTGGCTGGAGAACTTACTGGGCGGTACGGAACTTTCAATATGAATTTGGCTTAAAAGTTGATGGACTGGTAGGTAAGAAAACGAAAGCATCATTAGAACGTGTAACAAAATACCATAAATCATACGTCCATGAACAAATTAATAAGGGAAAACGATTTACACACTATGGAGGAATGGACTTAAATAAGCAGACGGCACCAAAACCACAAAAACAGCAAAAAGCGAAACAAAAACAAGAAAACCAAGGACGAACACCGGCTAATACTCCCCAAAATCAAGGAAGTGGTGGACAATCACAAGCGAATCAAGCACCGCCTCAAAAACCAACGGCATTAAATACTCCAGGTGGTTTTTCACAAAATGATATTCAATTATTAGCAAATGCCGTATATGGCGAGGCTAGAGGAGAACCATATGTCGGACAAGTGGCGATTGCAGCGGTTATATTAAACCGTATCGAAAGTCCTTCATTCCCAAATACTGTATCCGGTGTAATTTTTGAACCAGGAGCATTTACCGCAGTTGCAGACGGACAAATTTGGCTCACTCCTAATGAGACAGCGAAAAAAGCAGTACTTGATGCTATTAACGGCTGGGACCCTACGGGCAATGCGCTCTATTACTTTAATCCGGATACGGCAACAAATAAATGGATTTGGTCACGTCCGCAAATTAAGAAAATTGGAAAGCATATATTCTGTAAATAAGGGGTGAGATCATTGATTAGAGGAATTATTATTGCAGTATTATCTGTAGCTGTTGTTGGAACAGCGTTCTGGGGATATCAGGAACATAAAGAAAAAAATGCGATATTGGTGAATGCAGAAAATAATTATCAACGAGCTTTTCACGATTTAACCTATAATATTGATCTCTTACATGATAAAATCGGTACTACTTTAGCCATGAATTCCAGAAGTTCCATTTCTCCGGCATTAGCGGAGGTATGGAGAATTACATCAGAAGCTCGTAGCTCTGTAGGACAATTACCACTTACATTATTACCTTTTAATAAAACGGAGGAATTTCTAGCTGAAATAGGGGAGTTTAGTTACCGGACGGCTGTAAGAGATTTAGATAAAGAACCATTAACAGAAGAAGAATATCAATCATTACAAACGTTATATAATCAGGCTGCAGAAATCCAAGATGAACTAAGAAAAGTTCAACATTTAGTTTTAGAAAATCATTTGCGTTGGATGGATGTTGAATTAGCTCTGGCAACCGATGATGAAAATGCAGATAATACGATCATCGATGGTTTTAAAACGGTTGAAAAAACAGTCGAAGGATATGCTGAGTCTGATAAAGGGATTATTTTCTCTGGAATGCAAAAACGCGATGAAAACTTCAAATATTTAGAAGGAAAAACGATTTCTAAAAATGAAGCGATTGAAATTGCCAAAAAGTATGGTCGGGAAAATAAAGGAGATATTCATGTAGAAGAAAGTAAAAAAGGAGCGGATTATGGTTTTTATAGCATCTCCTATAAAGATAAAAATAACGTTGAAGTAAATATGGATATTACAAAAAAGGGTGGTTATCCAATTTGGTTTTTAAAAAATAGAGAAGTTGGGAAGCAGAAAATTAGTTTAAATGACGCTGCCAATCGAGCCATAAAATTTATCAATGATAACAACTTCGAATCCATGGAAATGTTTGAAAGTGCTCAATATGATAATGTGGGAGTTTTTACTTTTGTTTCAACCATTGATAATGTTCGAATTTATCCAGACGCGATTAAAATAAAGGTTGCTTTAGACGATGGTAGTATCCTTGGTTTTTCTGCAGAAGAATATTTATCTAGCCATCATGTCCGTGAAATTCCTAAAGCAAAAGTATCTGAAGCAGAAGCTAGAAAAGAAGTGAATCCAAACGTCAAAATTATGGAAAATCGATTGGCTATGATTATGAATGATTTAAATGAAGAAGTGTTGGTTTATGAATATTTAGGTGTCCTTGGGGACGATACTTACCGAATTTTTATTAATGCGATCTCAGGAAAAGAAGAAAAAGTCGAAAAATTAAAAGATGCTGAACCAATTTATGAAGATTTAGTATAGGAAAGGTACAATAGTACTTTTCCTTTTTTTTTATTAATGTCATAATATTTATAGTCATAATAGAGGATTTGGGTGAGGAGAATGGAGCCATTAAAAGTAGGGTATACAATAACTATAAGACGTAGACAAACGAATGTCATTGAAGAATATAAAAGTAAAATATTAGATATGAATCAACAAGCAATATTCATTGATTATCCAACAGATTTAAAAACTAACAAAACGGTATTTCTTCCAGATCGATTATTACTTGACGTTTTTTTTGTTACAGATGATGATCAAGCATACTCTTTTCAAACAGAAGTCATTGGCAGAGAGATGTCTAAAATACCGAAAATTAAATTAAAAGTTCCAAAAGAAGATAATATTATTAAAGTACAAAGAAGACAATTTGTGCGAATTGAAAAAGCAGTGGATGTAGCTGTTCATCCATTAAAAAGTGAGTTTGCCTCTTTTACAACAATAACTGAAGATATAAGCGCAGGAGGGGCTTCTATCTTAGTACCAAAACAAATTCCATTTGAAAAAGATCAAGTTGTTTCTGTGTGGATTTCATTACCAATGCAAAATGGTCAATACCATTACTTAAATTTAGATTCTAGAATTGTACGAGTGATGGAAAAAAATAAAATGAGAAATAGTGTTTCATTACAGTTTTTGGATGTGAAAGAAAAAGATGTGCAAAAATTAATTCGCTTTTGTTTTGAAGCACAAGTTGAAAATAAATTAAAGCAAATGGAAAAATAGTATAGATTCATTTCGTACTTCCAATAATGTATATAGAGTTATTGGAGGTAACGGGAATGAAGCGATTTGAAAATATTTTAATAAAACTTGTTATTATTCAATTTATCTTTTTACTCAGCTCACAAATTATTTTTCATCATTTTAATGCTTTTCCAGAATTAAAAGTGATCACACAATACGAAGGTGTGAATGAGAACAATTTTACAAAAATAATCGAAACGTTCCAAAATCGCTAAGCAGGGATCCCCCCCCTGCTTTTTTATTAGAAAAGTGAAGGCGAGCGCCAAGTGGCGAATGAACGGGAGACACTCCTGAACTGAGATAAAGGAAACAAGGCGAGGCACGAGCCGCTGTTGACTTATCGTAGGGGAAGGAGAGGGTCGTTCACAAGCCACTGCGAGCCGAAGCTGGACATAGAAAAGTGAAGGCGAGCGCCAAGTGGCGAATGAACGGGAGACCTCGGACCGAGATAAAGAATAAGCAGAGAAGCAAGTAAAGTGTTCGTTGTAAAAAATTTGTGAGTTATAGTAGATTGAATTTTTATGGTAAAATAAACGAGAAATAATTTCATATTTTTTATTCAAACAAGGAGGAACTATGGAAAGAAAGTTATCAGTAGCAATTGACGGTCCGGCTGCTGCTGGAAAAAGCACAGTTGCTAAAATTATAGCGAATAAGCTTTCATATATTTATATCGATACAGGTGCAATGTATCGAGCATTGACTTTGAAAGCTTTAAGAAAAAACGTGAATGTGGAAAATGAAAATGATTTACAAAAATTATTGCAGGAAACTTCCATTGAATTAAAGCAAGGGGACGATAGACAAATTGTCTTGCTTGATGGAGAAGATGTAACACTTGAAATTCGTTCGCAAGATGTTACAAATCAAGTTTCCATCGTATCAAAACATAAAACGATTCGAGAAGAAATGGTAAAGCGTCAGCAACAATTAGCTAAAAATGGCGGAGTTGTGATGGATGGAAGAGATATTGGAACACATGTACTTCCAAATGCAGAAGTGAAAGTATTTCTATTAGCAAGCGTAGAAGAACGTGCACTTAGAAGACATAAAGAAAATTTAGAAAAAGGATTTGAATCAGATTTAGAACAATTGAAAAAGGAAATTGAGCGAAGAGATCGTCTTGATAGTGAACGTGAAAACGCTCCGTTAAAGAAAGCTGAAGACGCAGTGGAAATCGACACAACATCCTTGTCCATTGATGATGTTGTAGAAAAGATCATGATGCTTGTGAAGGAAAGGGTCGAGGAACGTTGAGTTTTTATTCGTTTGCAAAAGCAGTAGTATCTGCGATTTTTAAACCTCTATATCGCATAGAGGTTATTGGGACTGAAAATATCCCGAAAGACAAAGGGATTCTTTTATGTTGTAATCATATTCATAATTTTGATCCTCCCGTATTAGGTGTAACATTTCCACGACCAATCGTATTTATGGCAAAAGAAGAGATCTTTCGTGTCCCGATTTTAAAGACAATTGTCAAGCATTTACATGCCTTTCCTGTTAAACGTGGGATGAGTGACCGAGAAGCGCTTCGGAACGGTTTAGCTACATTAAAAGAGGGGAAAGTATTAGGAATTTTTCCTGAAGGTACCCGTAGTAAAACGGGAGAGATTGGTAAAGGTTTAGCAGGGGTAGGTTTTTTTGCCTTACGAACAGATGCGGTAGTCATTCCTTGTGCAATCATTGGTTCATATAAAATATTTCGAAAATTAAAAGTCGTTTATGGCAAACCTATCGATATGTCAAAATTGAGAGAGGAAAAGAAAAGCGCTGACGAAGTAACCGAAGTAATTATGTCCCATATTAAAGAACTATTGGACCGCTATAAATAAGCTTCCATACTCTTGACAAATAGTACAAATTGTAAGAAGTTAGAAAAAAGGAATTTCCGAACGAGGAGGAATTATAATGACTGAGGATATGAACCAAATACAAGTCAATCCATTCAAAATTGGAGATATTGTGGTCGGACAAGTTACAAAAGTAGAAGATAAGCAAGTTTATGTTAATATTCCAAATAGTAAAGTTGACGGTATCGTTCCTATTAGTGAATTATCAAATATTCATGTAGAAAAGGCATCAGATGTCGTCACTAAAGGTGTAGAACTAACATTAAAAGTAATAAAAATAGAAGAAGATGCTTTAATTTTATCAAAAAGAAGAATTGATGCCGAAAAAGCATGGGAAAAACTTTACCAATCATTTGAATCTGGTGAACGAGTACATGCTTTGATTACGGAAGTTGTTAAAGGCGGATTAGTTGCAGACGTAGGAGTAAGAGGATTTATTCCAGCATCTATGGTTTCTGACGAGTACATCGATGATTTTTCAGATTATGTAGGAAAATCATTAGATTTTAAAATTGTTGAGCTAGATAAAGAAAAAAATCGAGTGATTTTATCGCATAAAGCTGTTTTAGAAGAAGAAAAAAGAGAGAAGAAGAAACATAAACTCAGTGCCATTAAACCAGGAGATGTTCTAGAAGGGAAAGTCCAACGTATTACAAACTTTGGGGCATTTGTTGATATAGGTGGAATTGACGGACTTGTACATATTTCTCAATTGTCACATAATCATGTTGATCATCCATCCGAAGTGGTGAATGTAGGAGACTCTGTTCAAGTAAAAGTGTTATCCGTGGATCGAGATAGTGAACGAGTTGCGCTTTCCATTAAAGAAATGGTACCTGGCCCTTGGGACGGAATTGAAAATAAAGTTCAAAAAGGTACTATTTTAGAAGGAAAAGTGACGAAAATCGTTTCGTATGGAGCTTTTGTAGAAGTATTTCCGCACGTTGAAGGGCTTGTTCATATATCTCAAATATCTACAAAACATATAAAAACTCCTCATGAAGTATTAAAAGAGGGAGATATCGTCCAAGTAAAAGTTTTAGATGTAAATGAAAAAGAAAAACGTTTATCATTAAGTATAAAAGAATTAGAAGAATCCGATGAAGTCATTGATTATGAACTTCCTGAAGAAACAAAAGGTTTTCAATTAAGTGAAATTATTGGTGAAAAATTAAAACAATTAAAATCTGAATCATAATAAGCGGGATAGGGAAAATATTCAAAAAGTAATTTAATAATAAGTCGACCTAAAACCATGAGCGTCTATAAATATTTCCAGTCCCGAATCTCTCTACTCTTTCATTCCGAAAAAATCATTATTTTCCTTATAGGAGAATAATGATTTTTTTATTTTCATTTCGATTTTATAAAAATCATAACGATGTCGTCTAAAATACATACATCTGTACCATAATGGGAATGATAGGAGGGGACAGATTGGAAGGATTTGTTTTTTATTGGTTTTTATGGAGTGCATGGATTGTTGCAACCTTTTTAATGAATAAACGTTCTCCATATCGCTTAATTATTGCCTTACATAGTTTGTTAGTTATTATATTTACTGCATTCCATTGGTCAATCATGAATGTTGTTATAAATCTCTCGGTTTTATGGATTCTTATTATTTGTATGTATTATTTAAAAGATTATCGTTTCTTTACTTTATTGTCGATGATGACTCGAGTATTTATTGTCATGCTTTCATATGCAAGCTATTTATTATTTTCACTCTATGATCCTGTTTGGATTCTTTTTGATACTTTTTGGTTGGAAGTCCTATTATATTCCATTTTATCGCTTATCATTTTTGATACGTTGTTAGAAAGAATCGTTGGTTGTACGATTGGATTTATTTTAGGTGAGGGGATTTTTGCAATAACGATAACCAAGTGGACGAATTCCTATATTATTGGCTCTTTTCATTTGTTAGATGTTTTAAGCATAGGAATACTGTTCTTACTCATTTGGAACTTTATTATAAACCTTTCAGTTCTCTACGATTCCAAATTACATAACTTCGAGAGGGAGAGACATAGTTAATGAATGAGTATATTTATCCAATCCTATTCGGTGTTGTAACAGGAACTTTAACAAGAATTTATATGTTAAGAACGGATTATCGCCAATACCCTACTTATTTACATGGAAAAATTATTCATATAGCTCTAGGTTTTATTGCTTCAGGACTTGGTTCTATTGCCGTACCAGCTATTATGGAAGAAGAGTTTACTGCAATTACCTTTTTAACAGTTGCAGCTTCTCAATTTAGAGAAGTACGTAATATGGAAAGAAACACTTTAGCAGAATTGGATCAATTTGAGCTTGTTCCTAGAGGAAAAACATATATTGAAGGTATTGCTGTTGCATTTGAAAGTAGGAATTATTTAGTCATTTTTACTTCTCTTGTTACAACATTAAGTTACGTCATTTTTGATTATATTGGAGCAATTATTGTCGGAATACTAGCATTAATTATTTCAAGGATATTAATGGACGGTGGAAAATTAAAAGATATTGTTGATATACAATATGTCAAACCACATTTTGACGGAGCAGGATTATATGTTGATAACATTTATATCATGAATATAGGAATTCCAGAACGTAAAGAAGAGGTATTAAAGTACGGGATGGGGTTTATTTTGACGCCAAAAAGTTTCAATGCAAGATCAACCATTGCCAATCTTGGACAACGACAAGCGATTTTACATGATGTCTCAACAGCGCTTGGCGTTTACCGTGATTCTGGTACCCCTGCCTTAGCACCTTTGGCAAAACGAGATTTGGATGATGGAAGAATCGGAATTTTTGTCCTGCCACAGGAGAAAGACATTGAAAAAGCAATAGAAATAATAGGAAAGGTTCCTTTATTAGAAAATGCGATACGTCTCCCTACAAAACGAAAACAAAATGAGGAAGGGAGTTTGTCGTCATGAATATTGAAAAAATGATACTTGCTGTCATTACGACAAACCCAAAAAAAGTTCCTTCCGGAGTTGCCGTGTTCCACTGTGATGATCGAAAGGAACTGTATACAATTGCCAAAAATTTAGAAGCCATTTTAGATGGCATTGCTCATGAATTAACGGAAGAAATATATATCATTGTAAAACATTAAAAGAATTTCATTGAAAAATATTAGAAACAAATGATAAACTAATGAAAGTTAAAAACCCTTCTATAATGGAAGGGTTTCTTTTATACATATATTTTGTGTGATGATCAATACTTACAATTTATTTAGGGATATTAAAATAGAGGTGATAAAATTGGCTAAACCAACTGTTGCGATAGTCGGAAGACCGAATGTTGGAAAGTCCACGATATTTAACCGGATTGCTGGCGAACGAATTTCCATTGTCGAAGATGTGCCAGGGGTAACTAGAGATCGGATATATAGTACGGGCGAATGGTTAAATCATCAATTTAACATTATCGATACCGGGGGTATTGATATAGGAGATGAACCATTTTTAGAACAAATTCGCCAACAGGCCGAGATTGCTATTGAAGAAGCTGATGTCATAATTTTTATTACAAGCGGACGTGAAGGTATAACATCAGCGGATGAAGAAGTAGCGAAAATATTATATCGTTCCAATAAACCTGTCGTTTTAGCTGTAAATAAAGTAGATAATCCTGAAATGAGAAGTGATATTTATGAGTTTTATTCATTAGGTTTTGGAGAGCCATTCCCGATTTCCGGAACTCATGGTTTAGGTCTTGGTGATTTATTAGACGAGGTAGTGAAACATTTTCCGAAAAATAAAGGAAATGAATATGAAGATGATGTCATAAAATTTTGTCTGATCGGCCGACCAAATGTTGGGAAGTCCTCACTTGTAAACGCTATTTTAGGTGAGGAACGTGTAATCGTAAGCGATATAGCGGGAACAACTCGTGATGCGGTTGACTCACCATATAAATATGATGGTAGAAAATATACGATCATTGACACTGCCGGAATGAGAAAAAAAGGAAAAATCTATGAAAGTACGGAAAAATATTCGGTTCTACGAGCATTAAAAGCGATTGACCGTTCTGATGTCGTTTTAGTCGTATTAAATGCAGAAGAGGGAATTTTAGAACAAGACAAAAAAATAGCTGGTTATGCTCACGAAGCGGGAAGAGGCGTTATTATCGTTGTTAATAAATGGGATGCGATTGAAAAAGACGAAAAAACGATGAAAGAATTTGAAACAAAAATTCGCGATCATTTTCTATTCTTAGATTATGCACCAATCGTATTTTTGTCAGCTAAAACAAAAAAGCGCATTCATACACTCATGCCAATGATTGATTTAGTAAGTGACAATCATTCAATGAGAGTGCAAACAAATGTATTAAATGATGTTATAATGGATGCGATTGCCATGAATCCTACACCTACAGATAATGGAAGACGTTTAAAAATCTTTTATGCAACGCAAGTTTCCGTGAAACCGCCTACATTTGTTCTTTTTGTCAATGATCCGGAACTTTTGCATTTCTCGTATGAAAGATTTATTGAAAATCAAATTAGAAACGCCTTTGGATTTGTTGGTACTCCAATCAGAATATTTGCTCGCCAAAGACAGTAAATAGGAGAGGGATGAATCATGAATTCAAAAGATATTGCAGTATTAGGTGCAGGTAGCTGGGGAACAGCATTAGCGTTAGTTTTAGCAGATAATGACCATAATGTTCGTTTATGGGGTCATAATGCAAAACATATTGAAGAAATTAATCGTACAAGGATGAATCAAAAATATTTGCCGAATATTGCCTTGCCAGACCAAATTGTTGGCTATTCAGATCTTTCAAAGGCATTGGAAGGATTAGATACGATAATCCTTGCCGTCCCAACAAAAGCAATTCGTGAAGTATTAGGAAATGTAAAAGAAGTTGTTAATAATCCAATTACGATTGTACATGTAAGTAAAGGAATTGAGCCAAATACTTTACTCCGAATTTCTGAAATTATTGAAGAAGTATTTCCAGAGCCTTTAAGGAAAGATATTGCCGTCTTGTCAGGTCCTAGTCATGCTGAGGAAGTTAGCCTACGTCATCCAACAACTGTTAGTGTTTCTTCAAAAAACATGAAAGCGGCAGAGCGCATCCAAGACTTATTTATGAATCAACATTTCCGAGTATATACAAACGATGATTTAATTGGTGTAGAAATTGGCGGTGCCTTAAAAAATATTATTGCTTTAGCGGCTGGTATTTCCGATGGCTTAGGCTATGGTGATAATGCGAAAGCAGCATTAATGACAAGAGGTTTAGCGGAAATTGCAAGACTCGGTACAAAGATGGGTGCTAATCCATTAACCTTTTCAGGTTTAGCAGGTATTGGTGATCTAATCGTAACTTGTACTAGCGTTCATTCACGAAACTGGAGAGCAGGAAATCTATTAGGTAAAGGCCATTCACTAGAAGAAGTGTTAGATAATATGGGAATGGTTGTTGAAGGGGTTCGAACAACAAAAGCTGCATATCAACTTTCTAAAAAATATGAGGTGAAAATGCCAATCACAGAAGCTCTTTACCGAGTGCTTTTTGAAGGAGTTCATCCGAAAAATGCTGTAGATTCATTAATGAATCGCTCAAAAACGAATGAAATGGAAGCCTTAGTGAATATCCTTGAAGAAAAATAAAAAAGTTGATGAGATTAGGACGAAATTAGGCTTTGTAATGATACGAGGGTAGAGAATCAAGCATAAAATAATCATCGAAATAGAAATTTTTTGGCCGTCGGTGGGTTTTATAGTCACTAAAGCTGAAAGAAAGCTTTACGCCCCTGCTTTCTTTCGGCTTTTTTCTTGACAAGTTATTGATCTAACGAAAGCGTACAAAAGTAGAATTTTATGATAGAATGTTGAAGGTAAGAGAAATGGAAAATAGAATACATATTGTAAAACGAGGTGTAATAAATTTATGGCTTTAATGAAGATGTGGATATCGTTTGCCGCAATGGGTTTAATGTTTGTGTCCATTTTATTAATACTATTAAGCCGTTATAAATTAAAAGGATTTTTCCGATTTATTACTGCTACAATTGCATATGTATGTATGATTGTTGCAGGATTTATTATGTTTGTCGTAGTATTTTCCGGACCGACAATCCAGTAAAAGGGTGAATGGAAAACGTGAAGAGAATCGTAAAATTTATAATCGTAAGTATGTTATCATTATTTCTTCTATCCGGTTGTTTATATCCTGAAGATGAATTAGCTAAGAACAAAATCCCGTATGAGGATCAAATACAGTCTGTTCAGAGTGCGGTTAATCAGTTTCGAGAAAATTCGAATGGATTACTCCCGATAAAAAATAAAGATGCCGAAACAGATATTTATACGAAATATTTAATAGATTTTAACCGCTTAGTTCCTCGATATATGTCAGAAGTGCCAAGCAATGCATTTGAAAATGGGGGAATATATCAATATGTCATCGTTGACCCTGAGACGAATCCAACGGTAAAAATTTTTGATTTACAAATTGCTGAAACGATACGTGAATTGAAAATTCGTATGATGTCTAAAAAATATCCTCCTTACAAAGAAAAAATCGCGAACAATGTATTTTCCATTGATTTTAAACAATTAGGGTATAAAGAACCACCTGTTGTCGTAAGTCCATATACAAAACAAAATCTTTCCTTTGTTATTACTGGAGAAGGAAATATTTACGTAGATTATCGCCCTGATTTATATCAATTAATAGATAATAGTAATCAATCTTTTAAAAAAGGCGATGACATTCGTCCACTTTTAGTGGAGAATTCAGTATTTGTTCCTGCCTATTCCCTCCCGTATACGATAAATGATGACGGTGAACCAATATTTATGAGCGAAATTCAATAATTTAGTCATAAGCCCTTTTCTTCAAAATATATTGTAGAAGAAGAGGGTTTTTTTTGCCCCTATGACAGTACCATCAATGGAACGGAGGAGAAAGACAAAAATTTAGATTGATAGTCATAATACGATAGGACAACATCATAAACATATAATGTCCATAATCGTCAACACGGATCATTATCCCATGATTATTTGAACGGGAGGGGATTTTTTGGAAAAGGTCGATATTTTCAAAGACATTGCAGAACGTACGGGGGGCGATATATATTTAGGTGTCGTCGGAGCAGTTCGTACCGGTAAATCGACATTTATTAAAAAGTTTATGGAACTTGTCGTTTTACCAAATATTCATAATGAGTCTGATAGAGCTCGTGCTCAGGACGAACTACCGCAAAGTGCAGCAGGAAGGACTATCATGACGACTGAACCTAAGTTTGTGCCTAATCAAGCAGTTTCCGTACAAGTTGATGAAGGATTGGAGGTCAATGTACGATTAGTAGATTGCGTTGGGTATACTGTTCCTGGGGCAAAAGGATATGAGGATGAAAATGGACCACGTATGATTAATACTCCATGGTATGAAGAGCCGATTCCGTTCCATGAAGCTGCTGAAATAGGAACACGTAAAGTGATTCAAGAACATTCAACCATCGGGGTTGTTATTACTACTGATGGATCCATTGGGGAAATTCCAAGAAAAGATTATGTGGAAGCAGAGGAAAGAGTCATCCAAGAATTAAAAGAAGTTGGAAAACCGTTTATCATGATTATTAATACTACACATCCATATCATCCGGATACGGAACAATTGCGAGCAGATCTCCAAGAAAAATATGACATCCCAGTCCTTGCCATGAGTGTGGAAAGTATGAGAGAACAAGATGTCTTAAATGTTTTACGAGAAGCGTTATATGAATTCCCAGTATTAGAAGTGAATGTTAACTTACCTAGCTGGGTGATGGTGTTAAAAGAGGATCATTGGTTAAGAGAAAGTTATCAAGAAGCCGTGAAAGAAACAGTAAAAGATATTAAGCGTTTAAGAGATGTTGATCGAGTCGTTCAATCTTTTACTGAATTTGACTTTATCGAACAAGCCGGATTGGCTGGAATTGAAATGGGGCAAGGTGTGGCAGAAATTGATTTACATGCACCAGATGAATTGTATGACCAAATTTTAAAAGAAATCGTTGGCGTCGAAATTCGCGGAAAAGATCATTTGCTAGAACTTATGCAAGAATTTGCTCATGCTAAGGCTGAATATGATCATATCGCCGATGCATTAAAAATGGTGAAACAAACAGGTTATGGTATCGCTGCTCCATCTCTTGAAGATATGAGTTTAGATGAACCGGAAATCATCCGTCAAGGTTCTAGATTTGGAGTAAGACTAAAAGCGGTTGCACCGTCCATCCATATGATTAAGGTGGATGTAGAAAGCGAATTTGCGCCAATCATCGGAACAGAAAAACAAAGTGAAGAGTTAGTGAGATATTTAATGCAAGATTTCGAAGATGATCCTTTGTCCATTTGGAACTCAGATATTTTTGGTAGAAGTTTAAGTTCCATTGTCCGAGAAGGAATTTCTGCCAAACTAGCACTAATGCCTGAAAATGCACGCTATAAATTGAAAGAAACTTTGGAAAGAATCATTAACGAAGGATCCGGTGGATTAATCGCCATCATATTATAATTTATCCCTGGACTTTCAATGAAGAAGACAGAGACTCCATTAAGGGGTCTTTTTTATTTTTTATTGATTAACTAATTATAGAATAGTATGTAGTTTTCCTTTGTTTTTTCTGATCAAGCTTAATACTTACAGGGTTTTCAATAAAGCATGCTTCGTATTCCTCAGAAAAACTGCTACCCAATAAAAAATGATTTGTCATTTCTCATGTAAAACTGGAAGCAAAAACGCTATATTTTTTACCCGATTATTTGATTAAGACCTGTTCTTATATTGCACCTTTAAATAAATTCCGATATTATATTAAAATATAATAGAGATAAAAAAGAAATGAATGTTTAGAAAAATTCATTTTTGGTTAAAACATTATTAAAAAAGAATGTTTAAATCTTATTATACTTATATAAAAAATAGTTGAATGAAAAGAAACGATTTTGAAATAACAGTATAAATAACAAACAAAAATATGCTAAATCTGTAGAAAATATGAAAAAAAAACCTATAATTTAGCGAAATATCCTTGCGAAGCGGTTTTGATTATGATACTCTTTTAACAGAATTATCCGATATCGTATATTTACAGCGAAACTTAATAGAAATGAATGTTCTATTAATCAATAATTTGAAGAAAGATCCCTTTGGGAGGAGGTGAATGGCATGAACAAAACAGAATTAATTAACGCAGTTGCAGAAGCAACAGAACTTTCTAAAAAAGATGCAACAAAAGCAGTAGATGCTGTTTTTGATTCCATTTTAAACGCACTTAAAAGTGGGGATAAAGTTCAATTAATTGGTTTCGGAAACTTTGAGGTACGTGAGCGTGCTGCTCGTAAAGGTCGAAATCCTCAAACAGGAGAAGAAATCGAAATTGCTGCTAGCAAAGTTCCTGCATTTAAACCAGGGAAAGCTCTTAAAGAAGCAGTAAAATAATTACATATATACTAGACAAACATTACAAGAAACGGGTTGCTTTAATAAAAGTAACCTGTTTCTTTTTTTCATCAATTCGGTAATTATTTTAAAAAATATTGCAAAAAATAAAGAAAAACCGCTATTTTTTGCTACATTTAATCGGAATGTGCTAATATTGTATTTGTTAAATGAAAGAGAAAAACAGGGGGAACAAAAATGACTAAAATCAATCGCACTCAAATTGAAGACGCAGTGCGTTTAATATTGGAAGCCATCGGAGACAATCCAAATAGGGAAGGTGTTTTAGATACACCAAAAAGAGTAGCGAAAATGTATGAAGAAATGTTTTCAGGAATAAACCAAGATCCAAAAGAATATTTTGAAACCGTTTTTAGTGAAGAACATGAAGAACTCGTTCTAGTAAAAGATATTCCATTCTATTCGATGTGTGAACACCATCTTGTTCCGTTTTACGGACATGCACATGTCGCGTACATACCTAGAAATGGACGAGTAACGGGGCTTAGTAAATTAGCTCGCGCTGTCGAAGCAGTAGCAAAAAGACCACAATTACAAGAGAGAATTACATCAACCGTGGCCGATGCCATTTTTGAAAAATTAGAACCGCATGGTGTTATGGTAGTTGTAGAAGCTGAACATATGTGTATGACAATGAGAGGAGTAAAAAAGCCGGGGTCTAAAACGGTAACAACTGCCGTAAGAGGAACATTTAAAGACGATGCCGTTGCTCGAAATGAAGTATTATCTTTGATTCGCAAATCATAACGTGGGGGATTGGGTATGAATAGTAGTAAAGGTCAAGCAAATGATTATGTAATCATTAAAGCATTAGAAGATGGCGTGAATGTTATTGGCTTAACCCGAGGTGCCGACACACGTTTTCATCATTCTGAAAAATTAGATCGTGGGGAAGTAATGATTGCACAATTTACCGAACATACTTCAGCCATAAAAGTGCGTGGGAAAGCGAAAATTGTCTCATCTTATGGTGAAATTGAAAGTGAAGGTAAATAGGACACTTATTTAAGTGCTAATCGTTTATCATATTATAAAGTTATGCTATAATGATGACGCCGTATTAAAGTATTGGATTATAAATTTTAAGGGTGATAACGTTGCTAAACATCGAGACAATAAAAACCAATGTCATTCAACGATATGAACAAATCATTCATCATCGCTTTTTAGGACAATTTATTATCCCACCTAAAATTGATGAAGACCGATTATCTTTATTGTTAATGGTTTTATTAAACCAAAATATTGAAGAGAAAATGATTGAAGATTATTCGGTTTCGGCAACGTTAATTCAATCCGCCCTTGATATTCATGAGGATATGTCAAATGAGCCATTAGAAGATCATCCGCATAAAGTTAGACAATTAACGGTCTTGGCAGGAGATTTTTATAGCGGATTATATTATTATCTATTGTCGAAAATCCCAAATATTCCTTTAATCAGTAAACTCGCGGAAGGCATTAAAATTGTAAACGAAAATAAAATGTCCGTATATAAGAAAGAATATCGAACATTTGATCAATACATAGAGAGTATACGATTAATAGAAACTTCAATTATGCAAAAAATATGTGAATATTTTAATGCTCCACTTTGGTCCGCTTTTATTACTCATTATTTATTTTTAAAAAAAATTATCCATTATTCGGAAATGGACCGTAATCTTTTAGAGAATGCAGAAAACTATCAAATGTTAGATTTTCAAATCAAAAATTCGTACGAACAGTTACTATCATTAAAAATGCAACTATCAAACATTCATTCTTCTCTTGCGAATGATTTGGAAAGATTCTTGGATAAAATACACCTTAATGAATCTTTCATAATAAAAAAAGGGTGAGATCATGGGACATCAATCAAAAGAGGAACGCGTACATCGCGTATTTGAAAGTATATATAAAAATTATGATAAAATGAATTCCATTATTAGTTTTCAGCAACATAAACGGTGGAGAAAAGATACAATGAAAAGAATGAACGTCCAAAAAGGGCAGCATGCTCTAGATTTATGTTGTGGAACAGGAGATTGGACGATTGCTTTAGCAGAAGCAGTTGGCGAACAAGGACATGTAATTGGACTTGATTTTAGTAAAAACATGTTAAAAATCGGCGAAGAAAAAGTAGCCAATAAAAATTTGAAAAATGTTGAACTTGTTTATGGCAATGCAATGGAGCTACCTTTTGAAGATAATACGTTTGATTATGTAACCATCGGTTTTGGATTAAGAAATGTCCCAGATTATATGAGAGTTTTACAAGAAATGAGAAGAGTATTAAAACCCGGGGGAAAAGCCGTATGTTTGGAAACATCTCAACCAACTTTGTTTGGATTTAAGCAATTATATTATTTATATTTTCGTTATATCATGCCTTTTTTTGGGAAAATATTCGCAAAAAGCTATCAAGAGTATTCTTGGTTACAAGAATCGGCACGTGACTTTCCGGGAATGAAAGAATTAGCTAAAATGTTTGAAGATGCAGGATTTAAAGATGTATATTTTAAGCCGTATTTTGGTGGGGTAGCTGCCGTTCATTTTGGAACAAAATAAAAAGAAATATGATCGTTAATTAAGGTGGAAAATATGAAATTAAAAATGTTGTATTCTTATTTGAATGCAGACCTCACTTACATAGAAAAAGAAATAGAAAACTCGATTCAATCCCACTCAAACATATTAAACGAGGCGTCCCTGCAATTATTACAAGCCGGGGGAAAAAGGATTCGCCCGGTTTTTGTTTTGCTTGGTGGGCAATTTGGATCTTATAATATTGAATCTTTAAAAAACGTGGCGGTAACGCTTGAACTTATTCATATGGCTACACTCGTCCATGATGATGTAATTGATGATTCCATGCTTCGGCGTGGAAAACCTACGATTAAAGCTCAATGGGATAATAAAGTTGCTATTTATACTGGTGACTATATATTAGCTTTATCGCTTGAAGTTATGAGTAAAATTCAGAATGAAATGGCTCATAAAATTTTGGCGGACACGTTAATTGAAGTATGTCTTGGAGAAATTGAACAAATTAAGGACAAATATCGATTTGACCAATCGATGAAAGATTATTTCCGCCGTATAAAACGTAAGACAGCATTATTAATTGCCATTAGTTGTCAACTTGGTGGGATTTGTTCAGGCGTTGAAGAGAAAATTCATAAACTATTATATAAATATGGTTATTATGTAGGAATGGCTTTTCAAATTACGGATGATATTTTAGATTTTGTTGGGACAGAAAAAGACTTAGGAAAACCTGCTGGAAGTGATTTATTACAAGGAAATATTACACTTCCAGTATTATTGGCTATGAAAGATGATGACTTACGAAAAGACATTCTTAAAGTTAACGAATATACGACAAAAGATGAAATGAAAAGATTAATTGACCGAATAAAAACAACTAACGTTATTGAACAATCGAGAAATATTAGTGATAAATATTTACAAAAAGCTTTAAATGTTTTAGACGAACTACCAAATATACGTGCAAGAAAAGTGTTAAAAGATATTGCTTTATTTATAGGTAAACGAAAATTTTAATTTTTACCAACCGAATCAAAGGTTGGTTTTGTTTTTTAATATTAATTCAAGTTGATAAATTTTGAAAACAATGGTACTATTTTTCGTGGAATATGTTCCAACGTACGATACATAAATAAACTAAATAGGAGTGGCGATTACATGGAAAGAACATTTTTAATGGTAAAACCAGATGGTGTACAACGAAGCTTGATTGGTGAAATCGTTTCCAGATTTGAGAAAAAAGGATTTAAACTTGTTGGAGCGAAATTAATGCAAATTCCAACTGAATTGGCAGAAACCCATTATGGTGAGCATAAAGAACGTCCATTTTTCGGTGAATTAGTTGAATTTATTACATCCGGTCCTGTATTTGCGATGGTATGGGAAGGGGAAAATGTTATTGCAACAGCACGACAAATGATGGGATCTACAAACCCTAAAGATGCTGCCCCAGGTACAATTCGAGGAGATTTTGGATTAACTGTTGGTAAAAACGTAATCCATGGTTCTGATTCACCTGAAAGTGCAGAAAGAGAAATTAATTTATTCTTCAAAAAAGAAGAACTAGTCGATTATACAAAATTAATCAATAATTGGATTTATTAATAAAAAGCCCTGCATCTCGCAGGGTTTTATTTCAATCTATAAAAGTTTATAAGGGGAATAGGGGTGGGGTCATGTCCGATGATTATTCATTATTTATCAAACAAATAAAGAATAAAACTGGAATCGATTTATCTTTATATAAAGAAACACAAATGAAGAGAAGGTTAAAATCATTATATGAGAAGAATGGATTCTCTTCTTTTAAGCAATTTTTCCATGCATTAGATCAAGATCAAAAACTTCTATATGCATTTTTAGATCGGATGACGATCAATGTTTCAGAATTTTATCGAAATGCAAAACGATGGGAAGTACTTGAAAAAAATATATTGCCGGATCTATTAAAAAGTTCTCAAAAATTGAAAGTATGGAGTGCGGCTTGTTCTTCTGGTGAAGAACCTTATACAATCGCTATGATTTTAAGTAAATACCTACCTTTGCATCAAATATCCATTTTAGCAACTGATATAGACGAAAATATTTTAGCTAGGGCAAAAATTGGTTTATATGGAGAAAAATCATTGAATGAGTTGCCAGTGGAGATGAAGAAAAAATATTTTACTAAGGATAACAATACATATAGAATTTCAGATGAAATTAAGCGTACAGTTCAATTTAAGAAACATAATTTACTAGCCGATCCATTTGAACAGAACTTTGATTTAATAGTGTGTAGAAATGTACTCATTTATTTTACGGAAAAAGCAAAAGATCAATTGTACCAACAATTTAGTGATTCATTAAAACCTGGTGGTGTTCTGTTTGTTGGCAGTACAGAACAAATTTTTAACCCTGGTCAATATTCATTAAAATCAATAGAAACGTTTTTTTATAAAAAGATGTAGTTGGTCCTAAATTTAGGACCAATTTCTATTTCTACACCTTAAAGTGTTTATCAGCAAATTTTTATGATATATTGAAACCGATTGAAAGAAAATGAGGAGGATACGATGCGATATTTAACAGCAGGCGAGTCACATGGCCCACAATTAACCGTCATCATAGAAGGAGTACCTTCTGGCATGCCGTTAACAGCGGAAGATATTAACATATCATTAGCAAGACGACAAAAAGGATATGGACGTGGTCGAAGAATGGAAATAGAACATGATCAAGTTCGTATTGTCGCTGGAGTTAGACATGGCAAAACTTTAGGTTCTCCTATTGCTTTAATTATAGAAAATAAAGACTGGAAACATTGGCAAAAAATCATGGCAATTGAGCCTATAGAAGATTTAGAAATGAAACGAAAAGTTACTCGACCAAGACCTGGACATGCAGATTTAAATGGAGGAATTAAATACAATCATCGAGATATGAGAAATGTTTTAGAACGTTCCTCAGCAAGAGAGACAGCGGCTAGAGTTGCTGCTGGTGCTGTTGCAAAAAAACTATTATCTTTCGTAAATGTAGATGTCGTTTCTCATGTCGTGAAAATTGGCGGAATAAAAGCGGAAAACCAATTGAATTTGTCCATCGATGATATAAAAAAGATTTCCGAACAATCTCCAGTAAGATGTCTTGATAAAAAAAGTGAAAAAATGATGATCGAAGCGATCGATAAAGCGAAAAAAGAAGGAGATTCCATTGGTGGAGTAGTTGAAGTAATTGCAAGCGGAATGCCTCCCGGTGTTGGAAGCCACGTCCATTACGATAGAAAATTAGATGCCAAGATTGCTCAAGCTGTAATAAGTATAAATGCCTTTAAAGGAGTCGAATTTGGGATTGGTTTTCAAGCAGCTCAATTACCTGGGAGTAAAGTGCATGATGAAATTGGTTGGAATGAGGAACAAGGCTATTTTCGGTATACGAATCGACTTGGCGGTTTTGAAGGTGGAATGACAACCGGAATGCCGATTGTAGTTAGAGGAGTAATGAAGCCGATTCCTACTTTATATAAGCCGTTAAAAAGTGTTGATATTGAAACGAAAGAACCATTTGACGCAAGTATCGAACGGTCAGATAGTTGTGCCGTACCTAGTGCAGCTGTTGTATGTGAACATGTAGTAGCTTGGGAATTGGCAAATGCTTTATGTGAACAATTTGATTCTGATGAGATAGAGCGTTTCATTCAAGCTGTTCAACGATATCGAAAATATGCGAGGGAATTTTAATGGAGCAAACTTTACTTGTTCGTTCTAAAGATCATACTTATCCGGTCATCATTGGAAAAAATATTTTACACTTTGTTCCAAAAGTGGTTGGAGAACTTCAAAAAAAGGTCAGTAAAATCTGTATCATCGTGGATGAAAAAGTGGCTACGATCCATGAGGAAAAACTATTTTCTCTCAAAAATTTGCTAACGGACTTTCAACCAATTATTTTTCGAACAAAATCAGGGGAGAAAGCGAAATCATTTCAATCCTATTATGATGCGATTACTTTTTGTATCAATCAAGGGCTTGATCGGAATTCTTTATTAATTGCTTTTGGCGGGGGAGCGATTGGCGATTTGACAGGTTTTGTTGCTGCTACATTATTCCGTGGCGTTAGATTCATGCAATTACCAACAACCATTCTTGCTCATGATAGTGCAGTTGGGGGAAAAACGGGTATAAACCATGAACGAGGGAAAAATTTAATCGGTGCGTTCCATCAACCGACTGCCGTCATTTTTGATGAACAATTTTTTGAAACTCTTCCAATACGTGAAATACGTTCAGGTTTTGCAGAAATCGTAAAAGCTTCATTCATAAGCCATCAACCGTTTTTTGAAGAAATTCTTCAAACTATACAAAACGAAGAAGATTTAAAGAAAAATTCTCTTCACTCTTACTTGATGCGTGCAATCGAAACAAAAATAGATATCGTTGAAAAAGATCCATATGAACAAAATATACGAGCATTTTTAAATTTTGGCCATACATTAGGACATGCTATTGAAGCAGAATTAGGATTTGGCAAGATTAGTCATGGTGAAGCTGTTATGTTCGGAATGTTGTTTGCTATTCAATTAAGTAAAAAATTTGAGCGTTTGACCTTTCCACTTCAAAACTTTATTCAATGGGCTAAAACGATCGGCTATCCAATCGGAATTTTGACAGAATTAAATGAACAACAATTGTTGTTAAGAATAAAACATGATAAAAAAGCTAAGTTCAATCAATGTCAATTCGTGCTATTAAAAGATATTGGGAAACCAGCATTAATCACGATTGAAGATACGAAAATAATGTCAGAATTGAAGGGATTTTTAAAATTAGTTAGAAATAATTGAAGAAGACTTTTTTACATTTTATGATTACGGGGTGAAGGTAATGAAGTGGAAAGAGGAAATTTTACATTTAAGTTCTTATCAACCTGGAAAATCTATCGATGAAGTAAAAAGAGAATTAGGACTTAAAAAAATCGTTAAATTAGCATCAAACGAAAATCCTTATGGATCACCGAAACAATGTTATGATTATTTACGGGAATATAACGATTCATTTGCTATTTATCCTGATGGATACGCCTATGATTTACGTATGGCTATAGCTGACCATTGGTCTATTAAGCCAACACAAATTATATTTGGTGACGGATCTGATGAAATCATTACAATTATTGCGCGAGCATTATTAAAACCAGGAGTAAATACTGTATGTGCGACACCAACTTTTTCACAATATCGTCATAACGGTATCATTGAAGGGGCAGAAGTTCGAGAAATTCCTTTATTAGAGAATGGAGAACATGACTTATCAAGGATGTTAGAAGCGATCGATAAAGATACATCTGTTGTATGGATTTGTAATCCTAACAATCCAACCGGTGTTTATATGAATGAGGAAAAGATTTTAACTTTTTTAAAACAAGTACCTAAAGATTGTTTAGTTGTTTTTGACGAAGCGTATTATGAATATGTAACCGCTGAAGATTATCCAAATACGCTAGAATTATTACAACAATATGAAAACGTAATGATCCTGCGAACATTTTCAAAAATTTACGGTCTAGCTTCTTTCCGTGTAGGTTACGGAATAGCACAGGAAGAAGTAATAAAAAAACTTGAGCCACTTCGTGCACCATTTAATGTTAATGTTTTAGGTCAAAAACTTGCAACCATTGCAATAAAAGATCAAGATTTTGTACAGCAGTGTAAAATAAAAAATAGTGAAGGATTACAAAAAATTTATCGTTTTTGTGAAGAGCACCAATTATCTTACTATCCTTCTCAAGGGAATTTTGTTTTAATTGATTTTAAAAGAAATGGAAACGAGGTTTTTCAGGAATTATTAAAACTTGGTTTTATCGTTCGTTCAGGAGTGCCACTAGGATTTCCTACATGTGTAAGAATTACAATTGGTACTGAAGAGCAAATGGATGGTTTGACAAATGCTTTAAAAGTGTATACAAATTCCTTAGTTTAAAAGAGGTAATTACATATGAAGAAAATATTAAGAGGAAATGCATCAAGATTAACAGGAATCATACAAGTACCCGGTGATAAATCGATTTCTCACCGGGCTGTGTTATTTGGAGCGATTGCAAATGGAAAAACGACCATTTCTAACTTTTTGTTTGGCGAAGATTGTTTAAGAACAATCGAATGCATGGAAAAGTTAGGGGTTGTAATTGAAAGAGACGTTCAACATAAAAAAGTAGTTGTATATGGAACTGGAATCAACGGTTTAAAAGAACCTAAAGAAATACTATATACAGGAAACTCTGGTACAACGACAAGATTATTACTTGGTTTACTTTCGGCAACGAACTTTTATTCCGTCATTGTAGGAGATGAATCGATCCAAAGAAGGCCAATGGACCGTGTAGTTATCCCATTAAAGAAAATGGGTGCCCTTATTGATGGTCGACAAAATGGATCCTATACACCTATATCTGTTCGAGGAACTAACCTACAGTCGATAACATATGAACTCCCAGTTGCTAGTGCACAAGTGAAATCAGCCTTGCTATTAGCAGGTCTTTTTGGAGATGGAATTACATTAAGAGGTAAAATTCATACAAGAGATCATACGGAACAAATGTTATCCTCTTTTGGAGTAGATGTTCGTATGAGTGAGGAGGAAATTGTTTTAAAGGGAGGACAATCTTTAAAGGCGACAACGATTGATGTTCCTGGAGATTTTTCTTCAGCAGCATTTTTTATTGTTATGGCACTCATTGTACCTAACAGTAAAATCGTTATAAAAAATGTCGGATTAAATAAAACCCGAACTGGCCTTTTAGATGTTATTCAATCAATGGGAGGACAAGTAGAGCTAAAGAATGTATCGGAAGTTAACGGTGAAACACGAGGTACTATCATTGTTCAATATAGTTCCTTAAAAGCAACGACAATCGATGGGGCCATTATTCCGAGACTTATAGATGAAATTCCAATTATCGCTTTATTAGCAACACAAGCAGCAGGAACAACATGGATAAGAAATGCATCGGAATTGAAAGTAAAAGAATCGAACAGAATCAAAACTGTAGTCCAACAATTACAAAAACTTGGGGCAAACATCGAAGAACTCGAAGACGGTATGAAAATCATTGGCAAAACAACATTAAAAGGTGGTTGTACGGTTTCGGCTTGTGGTGATCACCGAATTGGGATGATGTTAGCTGCTGCCTCTTTAATATGTGAAAATGATATTGAATTGGAAGACGAACAATGTATTTCTATTTCTTATCCGAATTTTTTCCAAGATCTTAATCAGTTGGTGGAATATTAATGATTTCTCACAAGAACATATGTTTTAGTTCTAAAATGACATCTTAAATCATAGCTTGTCATAAAACCATAGTGAGGTGGTTTTATGGCATATATTATTGAGAATGCAAATATGTACAAGCATGAAATGATTGAGCGTGTTTCATTGCTTGTAGATAAAAATCGGATATTATCCGTTAAACCTTCATTCAACCGATATAATTATATGAAAATGAACGCAAATCCCTTTATTATGACACCTACACATGTTTATATGGATGTTGACACGGCTATAAAAGTAGATGATAGCCAGAAAAAGACCTATATCATCAAGAAGTTTTTAATGAAAGGTTGTACAACAGTTTTAGCAGTTACTTCTATTAAGTACGATCATCAATTGGAAGAAAAATTAGTAAATACGAGAAATTTTTTTAATGGTACTCCATTAGACTTTGTTATAGCAGTGAAAATACCATTTTCAAAATTGAACCCGACATTTATTCGAAAATGTAAAAAAGAAAAAATACCAGCGATTTTTGTAGAATTAAATCAAGAGGATGAATTAGCTCTTGAAAAAACAGCATGGACTTGGATGAAAGATGCTTTATTTCCGTACAATTGTCCACTAATTCCTGTCATTCATACTGTTAATCATCCTTCTTTATTACAAACATGGAACAATATTTTAAAGAGAGAAAAAGTACCATATGTTGATAAAATTTTAACAGAAAATGAACCCATTCCATTGGATGTATTGAAAAAAATTGGCATTTATCCGTTGAAAGGTTATTTACAAACGGGTGGAGAACTTAGCTATAATTTATATTATCCAGATGAAGGTGAAATTTTTGATTTAGAAATCAATGATAAAGAATTCAGTTTAATGATTACCGTCCATAAAGGCAAAATTATTCGAGTGAAAAATAAAGTTCACTATGATAATGATCAAGGTGAAGAATTAAAAATATCTCGACCTTCATTTTTTAGTTAAAACTTTGCAATAACGTAAGGAGTCTTTTATATGAACAAATTCATCAAAGCCATAAACGCATTAGAAAATGGAAATTTAGAAAAAGCATTTCAATATATCAACGAAGTAAAAGAAAAAGGAAAACCTGAGGAAAAATATGATTTAGCTCATGAATTATTTCAATTAGGTTTCTTAGATCATGCTAAAGATTTATTTTCTGATTTGTTACAGGAATACCCAGATGAAGGTGAATTGAAAATTCGCTTGGCAGAAGTTTTAATTGAAATGGATGATATTGAACAAGCATTATTGATATTAGAGGAAATTTCCGAAAATGATCCTGATTATACAGAAGCATTACTTTTGTTAGCAGATCTATATCAAATGCAAGGTTTATGGGAAGTAAGTGAACAAAAATTGTTACAAGCTGAAAATAGAGCTCCTGATGAGGAAGTTGTCCAATTTGCTTTGGCAGAATTATATGCTTCTGTTGGAAGATTTGCACAAGCGGTTCGTCGTTATGAACAAATTTTATCAACAATGAATGAAATAGCTGGTGTAAATATATATGAAAGACTTGCCGAAACATATAGCGCAGCTGGAGAGTTTGAAAAAGCTTTGCACTATTTTGAAGAAGCAAACAAACATCAAAAACTTTTAGATATTAACACTTTATTTAAATATGGATTTACAGCTTATCATGCCGGTTATTGGAAAACGGCGATTGAAAAATTTAATGAAGTCATCACATTAGACCCCGAATATCAATCTGTATATTTATTATTAGCCAAATGTTATGAACATGAAAATGATTTAGAAAAGAGCTGGGAAACGATTCAAAAAGGTTTAAAAGTTAACGATTTCCAAAAAGAATTATATTTTTACGGGGGAAAAATATTATTAAAACTTCAAAATCAAGAAAAAGCTGAACAAATGTTAAGAGAAGCGATTGCCATCGATCCTTCCTATATAGATCCTGTCATAACACTTAATAAAATCTTACTCCATGATCATCGTTACGAGGAAGTTATTGAATTATCATCGCCACTTATTCAAGAGGGTGAAGAAGATCCTGAAATCTTATGGGATTTGGCTATAAGTTATCAACATATGGAACAATATTCAGAGTCATTAAATTGTTACCGTCAAGCATATAATTTCCTAAAAGATAACGAACAGTTTTTACAAAATTTTGGAGAATTCTTAATGGAAGAAGGAAAGAGAGGGGAAGCTATCGAAATATATAATAAGCTTGTTCAACTTGATCCAGGAAATGTAGAGTATACGAATACTTTAGAACATTTATTAATGAGTAATGAAATTTAATGTACTGACCAATATGAAACGTAAAGGGTCAATCGCTCTCTTTCGTTTCATATTGGTCCGTGTTTCCTAGGCTTTGATTTGGAGCTTTTAAGGAGGTATCTATAATGACAACTCCTGTTTCCGTCAATGAAAAAAAGGAATTTATTCGCTGGTTTTTAAACCATTATCAATTGAAAAGACGGGAATGTGTATGGATATTGAATTATTTAATGAGTCATGATCAACTAATGGAGAAAGTGCATTTTGTAGAAAATGCAAAATATTGTCCGCGTGGGCTTGTGATGTCTACCCATTGCGTGGATGATGTTCCTTTTCGTTTTTATAAAGAGTCCATCATGACAACTGACGCTGAAAAATCTTTTCACGATATTCGCTTAAATAGAGAAGATGATATTTATATTCAATTGAATTTTCATCAATCCAACCATTCTCATCAATATGCTGCTGTATTAGAAGAGAATCCATATATGCCCAATATATTACAAATTTCCGATCAAGATCGAGAACTAGCTGAACGATTTTTGCAACAAGTATCGCTCAATTTTCAAAAAGAGTATCTTATGAAAAAAATTGATGAAGCGCTTGACTTACATGATGAAGAGTTATTTTATCTTCTATCACAACAACTAAGAAATCTCCTAAAAAATAACCATTCTTCGTAAAATCCTCATAAAATTACACATCTACCAAAGTATCTTCCATTGTGTATTAAGGCTCAAATTAGGAGCCTTTTTTTATTTTATTTAAAATAGTTCAACTAGTGAGTAAAAAAGTTTTGTGAATTAGTCTATCCCTTTTAAACAGGCTATAAATGCATGGAACGTCCATTTTATCCATTTAGTATTCTCGATTCTAATTGTTTTTAATAAATTGTTCGAAAACGTTCACATTCTTTTGTTATTCTAAGTAAATCCTATGATAAGATAGAAAATAGTATTGTCTAACTGGATTTGGAGGTGAAACTGTGAAATGGACGGCGAAAGATGTAACAATTTTTATGGAACAAAAACAATACATTGATACGGCTATTATTCCGTTATTTCCGGTTAGCTTTCGAGACTCAATAAAAGATGCAGCTAATTCAAGTGAGTTTATTGAATATTTGGTTAGTAGGCTGGAACATCAGTTTAAAGGTCGTGTTTTATTACTGCCTGGAATTCCTTATTTTATGGAATCTAGTGATGAAGAAAAATGGTCCTTATTACATAATTGGATTGAGCAGCTTTCTTCTCAAGGGAATTTTAAACATATCATTTTTATTTCTACTGATTCACATTGGAAGTCAATTGCTGAAGTAAAGGAAGATTTCTTTTTATGGATTCCTTCCATACCGCTAGAACATTTAGAAGAAAAATATCGTCAATCTGTAATCGATGACCAAGTCAAACAATTATTGAATTTTTTTATTAGAAAATGGCAAAAATTTGACTAAATAGATATGTAAGAATTCATTCATATTTTTCGGTCACTATTTTATTGACCTTCTCTCATTATTGATATATCATGATTATGTCCTAGTATTATACGTATGTAAAAATGGTCCGTTGGACTATCTTAAGATAGAGGGGGGAAAAGGATGAGTAAACAGCGTGTATCAAGACGTCAATTCCTAAATTATACACTCATGGGTGTAGGCGGATTTATGGCTGCGGGTGTATTAATGCCAATGGTTCGATTCGCAGTAGATCCTGTGCTTAAAGCAACAGGTGGCAGCGATTTCATTGCTACTTCTCAAAAGGTAGATGAATTAACGAGCGAACCTAAACGTGTAGACTTTGAATTCGACCAAGTTGATGGATGGTATGAATCAAAAGTTACACAAACAGCATGGGTTTATAAAGATGAAAATGGAAAGATTGTAGCACTATCTCCAATCTGTAAACACCTTGGTTGTACTGTTGACTGGAATACTGACGAAAAGAATCCGAACAGATTCTTCTGTCCATGTCATTACGGACTATATGAAAAAGATGGTACGAACGTTAAAAATACACCACCAACAGCACCATTAGATGTTTACGATTATCAAGTTAAAGATGGTTTCTTGTACTTAAGTACATTAGCAAAACCTAGGTCATGAGAGGAGGTTTGAATCTTGCTAAACAAATTATATGATTGGGTCGATGAACGTTTAGATATAACTCCGATTTGGCGTGATATCGCGGATCATGAAGTACCTGAACACGTTAACCCAGCACATCATTTTTCTGCATTCGTTTATTGTTTTGGAGGATTAACGTTTTTCATTGTCGTTATCCAAGTTTTATCTGGAATGTTCTTAACAATGTATTATGTACCTGATATTAAGAATGCATGGGAATCAGTCTATTATTTACAAAACCAAGTGGCATTCGGACAAATCGTTCGAGGAATGCATCACTGGGGAGCTAGTTTAGTCATTGTTATGATGTTTTTACATACTCTTCGTGTATTCTTCCAAGGTGCTTATAAAAAACCAAGAGAATTAAACTGGATTGTTGGGGTTTTAATTTTCTTTGTTATGCTTGCTTTAGGTTTAACTGGATACTTACTACCTTGGGATATGAAAGCTTTATTTGCGACAAAAGTTACTTTACAAATCGCTGAATCTACTCCATTAATTGGTGATGCGGTCAAAATCTTATTAGCTGGGGATCAACATATTGTTGGAGCTCAAACATTAACTAGATTCTTTGCGATTCATGTATTCTTCTTACCAGCTGCTTTATTAGGTTTAATTGCAGCACACTTTATTATGATTCGTAGACAAGGTATTTCAGGACCGCTGTAAAATAAAGTATCGAATGACATCTTTTCGAGTGAAGGAGGGGAATTCCTAGATGCACCGCGGAAAAGGGATGAAATTTGTTGGTGATTCGCGTGTACCGAGTATTAATCGGAAGCCGAATATACCAAAAGACTATTCTGAATACCCAGGGAAAACCGAAGCATTCTTACCAAACTTTCTATTAAAGGAATGGTTAGTTGGTGCGGTTTTCTTAGTTGGATTTTTATGTTTAACTGTAGCGCATCCATCTCCATTAGAAAGGATTGCGGATCCTACGGATACAACATATATTCCATTACCTGACTGGTACTTCTTATTTTTATACCAATTATTAAAATATTCTTATGCATCTGGTGATTATAATATAATCGGCGCATTTGTTATTCCTGGTATCGCTTTCGGGGCATTGATATTAGCACCATTCATTGACAAAGGACCTAAGCGTCGTCCATCTGAAAGACCATTAGCTACTGGATTTATGTTATTAGCTATCGCAGCAATTTTCTATTTAACTTGGGAAGCTGTTGCCCATCATGACTGGGAGAAAGCTGCTCTTCAAGGACAAATTAAAGCTGAAGCTGATATTGATAAAGAAGCTGAAGGTTATCAAATTTATCAAGCAAATGGATGTATTAACTGTCATGGGGAAAACCTAGAAGGAGTTGCTACAAATCCAAGCTTAGTTGACACCGGATTAACACCGGAAGAAATTGCTGATATTGCGAAAAACGGTAAAGGAAGTATGCCACCAGGAATTTTTACAGGTACGGATGAAGAACTTCAAAAATTAGCTGAGTTTATTTCCAGTGTTGAAGCAAAATAAGAAAGCTGACGATTTCGTCAGCTTTTTCTTATATAAAATGAGGTGATCCATTGAACTACGTTTATGCATTTCTTGGAAGGAAAGATTTTTTAATATTGTTGTTAATGGTCAATATTATAGGTACGGTTTATGGGTACATATGGTACGGCTCACAGCTAAAACAAACCCCATTCATTTTCTTGCCGTTTGTCCCAGACAGTCCAACTGCCAGCCTTTTCTTTGTATTTGTCCTTTTGGCGTTAATAATGAAAAAAAATGTTCCAATATTTGAAGCTTTAGCAATTATAACTTTATTTAAATATGGAATTTGGGCTGTGGTCATGAACTTGTTAACGCTTTATGTAGAAGGAACTTTATCCTGGGAAGGTTATATGTTAATTGCTTCGCATCTTGGAATGGCAATCCAAGGAATTCTATATTCACCCTATTATCGAATTAAACTGTGGCATTTAATGGTCGCTGCCATATGGACATTACATAATGACATTATTGATTACGTTTTTTTAATGTTTCCTCGCTACAGCAGTTTACATATGTATATACCACAAATTGGTTATTTCACTTTTTGGTTAAGCATTGCTTCAATTTGTATAGCATACTTTTTCTGTATCAAAACTTCTAAACGTCTAACAATTGTTTAATAATTTTGGTCTACTCTTGTCCATCTTCTCATACATATTAATAGGTATTGAGGGGGGACAAGTTATGAAATTACGAATCGTAGCAATTTTTTTATCAATGATTTTCTTTTGTAGCCCAATATTCATATCGAATGCAATGAATAATTTACAAACTTTGGATGAAATGTCAGATCAAGCTTTACAACTTGTAAAATCTAACCGTTACGAAGAAGCTAAACGTCTTCTCCATACATTTGATCAAACTTTTTCACAGATTGTTGCGGAAAAAATATTAATAAACATGGATGAAATTAGAATGGTGAATGTGTTATTACACGATACGATAAGATCATTAGAACAATCGTCTAGTCATGAAGAAATGGAAAAAAATGCAACTAAACTCAGACTTGTAGTTGATGCAATTTCTTCTAATTATCAGCCTCTATGGTCGGAAATGGAGGGGACGGTGATTGATGCATTTCAAAGTTTCGTTCATGCTGTTGATATGGGGGATAAAGACCAACTAACGAGTCAATTGAATTCATTTTTATATGTTTACGATTTGATTTATCCAAGTCTCCTATTAGACGTCTCACCTGAAATGATAAATAAAATCGATGCTCGTGTTCAATATATTAAACAACATCAAGATTTTCTAGCAAATAAACAAGGAAAAGAAGAACTTCAAGCATTACAAGAAGAATTGCAAAGTGTATTTGATCAAGTTTCTGAAAGTGATGAAACCGATCCATCCCTATGGTGGGTAATTATATCTACAGGAGGAATTATTATCAGTACACTTTCATATGTTGGATGGAGAAAATATAAAGCTGATCAAGAAAAGGCAAAAACGAAAAAAGGGTTTTATAATTGAAAAAAAAATAATATATCGGTATCATATAAGTACAAGAATATAAATATATTGGAGGGTCAATATCTCGATGGGTTTTTTAATTTATTTTGCCATTATCATTCTTGTTCCAATATGGGCAAGTATGAAAGTAAAAACCACTTACAACAAATATTCTCAAGTACCATCTTCATCTCAAATGACTGGATATGAAGTAGCGAGAAGAATATTAGATTCCCACGGTTTATATGATGTTGATGTGGAAGAGGGACACGGATTTTTAAGTGACCATTATGATCCTCGCACAAAAACTGTCCGTCTTTCTCCGGCTAACTTTCATGGTCATTCGTTAGCAGCTGCTGCGGTTGCTGCACATGAAGTTGGACATGCGATTCAAGATCAAGAAAATTATGCATTTTTACGTTTACGTCACTCTTTAGTACCAGTAGCAAATATTGGATCAAACTTTTCTTGGATTTTAATTTTGGTTGGAATTCTTGCTAATATTTCTGGTGCTGTATTATTAGGAATAATTTTTATGGCTGCAGCCGTTTTATTCCAAGTCGTGACTCTTCCTGTAGAATTTAATGCCTCTAGTCGAGCAATGAACGAAATTGTTTCATTAGGAATTATTCGAAATGAAGAAGAACGTCATACAAGAAAAGTTTTAAGCGCAGCCGCTTTAACGTATGTTGCTGCAGCTGCAGTAGCCGTCCTTGAACTACTTCGATTAATTTTAATTTATACAGGTATGAATAACGAAGATTAATAATATAAAATTTTAATCTTGAAAAAAAATCGTCACTCATATTGAGAGTGACGATTTTTAATTAACCGATGTTTATTCTAAGTTCACGTAAGCTCTAGTTTTCAATCGGTCGTTTATTTTCATCTAATGTAAACCCTTCTCCCATGACATCATGGACAAACATAACGGATACAAATGCATGAGGATCTACTGTATTTACTAAATTTTTTAATCGAACAATTTCATTTTTACCAACAACACAATATAGAACTTCTTTTTCTTCCTTCGTAAAAAATCCGTGCCCTTTTAACACTGTAACTCCACGTTCTAATTCTTGAATAATTTTATTGGCAATTTCTTCGTGCTGATTAGAAATAATTAATGCACCTCTTGCAGTATATGCACCTTCTTGAATAAAATCGATCACTCTTGCTCCGACAAAAACAGCTACTAAAGTATACATCGCTTGACGATAATCTAGATACGTTAAAAGGGAAAGAGTTATGACAATTGCATCAAATAGGAACATTGTTTTCCCCATGCTCCAACCAATCCATTTAAAGACAATTCTTGCAATAATGTCAACGCCACCGGTCGTACCTCCATAACGGAAAATAATCCCTAGTCCAATTCCAATGAAAACTCCTGCAAATAGAGCCGCTAAAAAAAGATCATTTTTTAATGGAATGGTGATTTGGAATCGTTGGAAAATCTCTAAAAATAGAGAAACACCAACAGTACCAATAATGGTATATAAAAACACATTCCTTCCAAGCACTTTCCAACCGATTAAAAAGATTGGAATATTTAATAATAGATTGGTATATGACGGGTTTAAATCAAATACGAAAAATAATAGCAATGTGATACCGGTAAATCCGCCTTCAGCCAAGTTATTTTGCATATTAAAATGAACAATACCGAATGAAAAAATGGCAGATCCTAAAATAATAAAAAATATATTTTTTAGCTTTAATCCGAAAATTTTCATATGATGAAAAATCCTTTCTTAGGAAAATAATAGCAGTGATATCATTATACAAAATGTATTTTAAGTGAATCAACATCCTATTAGACGAAACGAAAATATTGTAAACTTTTGTTGAATTCGCTAACATGAAGAAAGAGAAATAGAGATTAAAGGGTGATCTGCATGCAGCAAAAAACAATGAAAGATCTGCAAATGGAAGTTGATAAATATATTAGTCAATTTAAAGAAGGTTATTTTAGTCCATTAGCTCTTCTTGCTAGAATGACAGAAGAATTAGGTGAATTAGCAAGGGAAGTCAATCATTATTATGGTGAAAAGCCGAAAAAGAAGACCGAAAAAGAGAAAACGGTGGAAGAAGAATTAGGTGATATGTTATTTGTTCTAATTTGCTTTGCAAATTCTTTGAACATTGACTTAACAGAAGCACACAATCGGGTAATGGAAAAATTTTCGACAAGAGATAAAGATAGATGGACGAGAATTGATAAAGGTGGAGATCAATCATGACTCGAATAAAAATTGTTGTTGCCGGTCCAAGAGGTAAAATGGGTAAAGAAGCCGTATTATTAGCATCAAAAGAGGATACATTTGAGTTAGTAGGAGTAATCGATCGAAAAAATGATGGAAAACGGTTATATGATTTAGATGGCCCATTTGCTGGTTTAGATGTACCAGTTTTTACAAATGCTGAGGAATGTTTTCAAAAAGTGAAACCCGATTGCTTCATTGATTTAACGACACCGGAAGCAGGTTATTTACATACGAAAACAGCTCTATTGAACAATATTCGTGCCGTCGTAGGAACAACAGGTTTTACGAAGGAACAATTAAATGAATTATCAGAAATTTGTAAAGAGAAGCAAGTTGGATGCATTATTGCTCCAAATTTTGCGTTAGGAGCCGTTTTA
>NZ_JBYLHW010000001.1:55961-57055 GCF_057747715.1 Bacillus sp. JST-5
CGATTCCTGGAGCTCGTGGTGGTGATTTTTCAGGAATGAAAATTCATAGCATTCGTCTTCCAGGATTAATTGCCCATCAACAAGTCATTTTTGGGACAGAAGGACAAACATTAACGATTCGTCATGATTCATATGATCGAGCTTCTTTTATGTCTGGAGTTAAACTTTCTGTCGAAACAGTATTTCAACTAAACGAACTCGTTTATGGATTAGAAAACATTTTAGATTAGGAGAGTTCCCTATGAATATAGCTTTAATCGCTCATGACAAAAAGAAAGATGATCTTGTTCGTTTCGTTACCGCCTATAAACATGTATTCGGACAACATCAATTGTTTGCTACAGGAACAACAGGTTTACGCATTCAAACAGAAGTTGGATTACCGGTTCATCGTTTTCAATCTGGCCCTCTTGGTGGAGACCAAGAAATCGGTGCTCTTATTGCAAAAAATGAAATGGATATCGTAATTTTTTTCCGAGATCCATTAACACCACAACCACATGAACCTGACGTATCCGCCCTTATTCGCTTGTGCGACGTCTATAATGTTCCACTCGCTACGAATATGGGAACAGCAGAAATTATTATTTTAGGATTACAACGAGGGGACATTGATTGGCGAGAAATTATACGAGGGAAGAGGGTGAAGTTTTCATGAAAGCCCCTGTTGATATCCTCATTTTTGGTGCTCACGCAGACGATGTAGAAATAGGTATGGGAGGAACGATTGTTAAACTATCAACCCTTGGAAAGTCGATAGCGATTTGTGACTTAACCGAAGCAGAACTTTCATCAAATGGGAATGTTCCATTAAGGAAGAAAGAAGCCACTAAGGCGGCAGAGGTATTAGGGGTTCATGAGCGAATCACGTTAAACATACCTGATCGAGGATTATATATATCGGAAGAAAATATTCAAAAAATAGTAAAAGTGATTAGAAAACTACAACCGAAAGTCGTATTTGCTCCGTATGCAGTAGATCGGCATCCAGATCACGGCAACTGTTCAAAATTAGTGGAAGAGGCTATATTTTCTGCAGGTATAAGAAAATATTTACCTGATGAGAACTATCATAAAGTGAAAGAGCTCTATTT
>NZ_JBYLHW010000001.1:57094-124386 GCF_057747715.1 Bacillus sp. JST-5
CGACATAAGTGAAACAATCGATAAGAAGATTCAAGCTTTACAGTGTTATCAAAGTCAATTTATAAAGCAAGATCATTCGATTGATACACCACTTGTTAACGGCTATATTGAAGCCGTTGAGGCAAGAGAACGTTTATTTGGTAAAGAAATAGGCGTGGAATATGGAGAAGGTTTTCTGACTCGTCGACCTTTAAAGATAAAAGCAGAATGGATTGTTGAATCATGAAAAAATTAAAAATTGGCATTACTTGTTACCCAACAGTCGGTGGTTCAGGAGTTATCGCCACGGAATTAGGAAAAATGTTAGCGGAAAAAGGGCATGAAATTCATTTTATTACATCAGGTATCCCTTTTCGTCTAAGGAAAATGTATCCGAATATCTTTTTTCATCAAGTGGAGGTTAATCAATATTCCGTTTTTCAATACCCTCCTTATGATATTGCCCTAGCAAGTAAAATTGCTGAAGTTGCACAGCGGGAACAGTTACATATATTACATGTCCATTATGCAATACCGCATGCGATTTGCGGAATTTTAGCTAAACAAATGGTAGGAGAAAATGAATTTAAACTTGTGACAACCTTACATGGAACGGATATTACTGTTCTTGGGCAAGATCCTTCATTAACAGATGCGATTCGCTTTGGAATTGAACATTCCGATTATGTAACAGCTGTTTCAAATGCATTAGTTCAACAAACATATGATTTAATTCAACCAAAGAAAAAAATTGAAACGGTTTATAATTTTATCGATGAACGTGTGTATTTTAAACACCATCGGAAAAAGATCAAACAAGACTTTCATATTGAAGAACATGAAAAAGTCGTGATTCATGTTTCTAATTTTCGTGCTGTTAAAAGAGTTCCAGATGTCATTCGTGTGTTTCATGAAATCCATCAACATGTTCCTTCCAAATTATTATTAGTCGGGGACGGTCCGGAAATGAGAACCGTAACGCAATTAGTTCAAGACTTACAACTTGAGGAACATGTCATCTTCCTAGGAAAACAAGATAATTTAGAAGAAATCTATTCTGTTAGTGATTTAATGCTTTTATTATCAGAAAAAGAGAGTTTTGGTTTAGTGGCGCTTGAAGCAATGGCATGTGGAGTACCATGTATCGGTACGAATGTCGGCGGGATCCCTGAAGTAATTGTAGACAATTATACAGGTTTTATTTGTGACCTTGGAAATATCGAGCAAATAGCAGCAAAGGCATTATCTCTTTTAACAAATGAAGAATTGCGTCATCAATTTTCTATGAATGGAATTCATCATGTAATAGAACATTTTTATTCAGCAAAAATTGTTCAACAATATGAACGAATCTATTTTCAATTATTAGAAAAGGAAGGAAACCTTCATGAACAAACCTTTTCTTAAGGCAGTTCCCATTTTAGAAAAAATTGAACAGGCAGGCTTTGAAGCATATTTTGTTGGTGGTGCTGTTCGTGATTTTTTATTAGGGAAAGAAATTGATGATGTAGATATTGCAACAAGTGCACTACCTAATGAAATTCAATCAATTTTTCCGAAAACAGTGGATGTAGGAATTGAACATGGTACCGTTCTTATCGTTTATGAACATGAAAGTTATGAAGTTACCACTTTTCGTACGGAATCCGAATATGAAAATTATCGAAAACCGAAAGAGGTACAATTTGTTCGTTCCTTATTAGAAGATTTAAAAAGAAGAGATTTCACAATGAATGCGATAGCAATGACAAAAAATGGGGAAATCATTGACCCATTTCATGGACAAGATGCGATTAAAAATAAAATAATTAAAACCGTCGGATTGCCTGAAGAACGCTTTCGTGAAGACGCTCTAAGAATGATGCGTGCCATTCGCTTCGTTAGTCAATTAGATTTTCAATTGGACGAGAAAACGTACGAAAGTATATGTCAAAATCAACATTTGCTTCAACATATTTCTGTTGAAAGAATTTTGGTTGAGTTTGAAAAGTTATTACAAGGAAAAAGCAGAAAAAAAGCGTTGAAATTAATCGCAGAATCCGATTTATATCAATGGTTACCAGGATTAAAAGATAAAAAGGCATCATTATATTCCATTTCGGAGATGAATATTGAGGATCTTAACTTAGAGGAAATGTGGGCTATTTTAATGATTGTGATGGAAGTGTCTAACATTCCTCCATTCTTGAAAATGTGGAGAATGCCAGGAAAAAAAATCAAGAAAATCAAAAGCATTTGTAAGGCGTATGAAATGCGGAAAAAAGAACGATGGTCGAAAAAAACTCTTTATCAAACAGGACTTTCTATTGCATTAATGGCTGAACATATTTTTTCGATATTCGAACAAAAAGATCCAACAAACGAATTGAATAAAATAACTTCCATCTATCATTCTCTTCCTATTAAACATAGAAGTGAATTATCAGTAAATGGGAACGACCTTATTCAATGGGAAAATAAAAAAAGCGGACCTTGGGTGAAACAACGATTGGAATTAATTGAAGAAGCCGTCATTAACGGGATTGTTCAAAACGAGAAGGAGCAAATAAGGAAGTGGCTTTATTCATGAAATCTGAAATACGAAAGAAATTAATCGATGCCTTTCAAAAAGCAAATGGTGGATATGTTTCGGGTCAAGTATTAGCGAAAGCCATTGGCTGTTCGAGAACAGCCGTTTGGAAACATATAGATGATTTGCGCAAGGAAGGATTTAAACTAGAAGCGGTGCAAAAAAAAGGATACCGCTTAATACACACACCAAGCGTTTTGACAGAAGAAGAGATACTACTTGGCTTAGAAACAGAAAAAATTGGAAGAAGTATATTTATGTACGATTCGATTCCTTCAACACAAAAAATAGCCCAAGAACTTGCGCCAACTGTAGAAGAAGGGACGATTGTAATTGCTGAAGAACAAACATTAGGAAGGGGAAGGCTGGATCGTCACTGGTATTCTCCTAAAGGAACTGGAGTATGGATGACCTTAGTCATTAAACCGAACATCCCCATCCAACAAGCTCCTCAATTGACGTTATTGACAGCTGTTGCAGTCGTTCAAGCGGTAGAAGCAATTTCTGGATTGTTACCAACTATAAAATGGCCAAATGATATTTTATTGAACGGTAAAAAAGTTTGTGGAATTTTAACAGAAATGGAAGCCGATAGCGACCGAATTCAAAATATATTTATTGGAACAGGTGTTAATGTTAATGAAAAAAACTTTCCTAATGAGTTAAGAAATAAGGCGACTTCCATTGCAATCGAAACGAATAAAGAAATGAATCGTGCAGAGTATATTCAACAATATTGCTTAGCTTTTGAAAAATTATATCATTTATATTTACAACAAGGCTTTAAGCCAATTAAAATTTTATGGGAGAGCTATTCAAATTCTATTGGTAAATCAATCGTTGCTAGAACGATAAATAAGGAATTTTACGGAGTCGCGGAAGGAATAACCGATGATGGGGTTTTAATGTTAAGAGAACAAAACGGAACAATCCGCTATATTTATTCAGCTGATATTGAATTTTCTAATGAACAATAGTAGTCAATGTAGAAATCTACTGTTATAATTTTTATCGAAAGGGCGGTATCTGTCAAAGAACTGCACCATGATGTTAATATCAATTTCATCATTGAAGCGAATTTCTGCCTGTATCCAAATATGGACCGGGACAGAGGGATGAAACAATGGAGATTTAAGATTCCCTCTAACAGGGAATCTTTTTTAATAGTACCCCATTTATCCATTTCATTTGTTTCATCTCCTCTATAAAATGAAAGAGGAGGAGTTAGATGAAAACGACGGTTGATTTTTTAAAGATGAAAAAATCCGGTGAAAAAATTGCAATGATCACCGCGTACGATTATCCATCTGCTAAATTGGCAGAACAATCAGAGGTAGACTTAATATTAGTTGGAGATTCATTAGGGAATGTTGTATTAGGATATGATTCAACAATTCCTGTAACATTGGATGATATGATTCATCATACAAAAGCAGTTAAACGCGGTGCACCAAATACATTTATTGTGACAGATATGCCGTTTATGACCTACCATCTTTCCATAGATGAAACATTAAAAAATGGGGCAAAATTAGTCCAAGAAGGCGGAGCCCATGCTGTAAAAGTAGAAGGAAGTGGGGACGTCTTAAAGAAAATTGAAGCTTTAGTTCAAGCAGGTATTCCTGTTATGGCACACTTAGGTTTATTGCCACAGTCCGTAGGTGTCTTAGGTGGATATAAAGTGCAAGGTAAGAAAAAAGAAGAGGCCTTGCAATTGATGGAAGATGCAATCATGTGTGAACAAATGGGCGCATTTGCACTAGTATTAGAATGTATTCCTTATCAGTTAACTAAAGAAATTGCAAAAAAATTGACAATTCCAGTGATCGGGATTGGTGCAGGTCCTGATGCTGATGGTCAAGTGTTAGTTTATCATGATTTAATCGGATATGGTGTTGAACGGTTACCGAAGTTTGTGAAACCGTTTGCAAATGTTCAAGAGGAAATTAGACAAGGTATTAGTCGATATGTCAAGGAAGTAAAAGAGCAAACATTTCCTGAAACAAAACATTCATTCACGATGAAAGAAGAAGAATTAAAAGGTTTATACGGAGGAACAGCTGAATGAAAATCATTCGTAACTTACAAGAAATGCAACAAACATCCCAAAAATTAAAATTGGAAGGAAAAACGATTGGATTTGTACCTACTATGGGATATTTACACGAAGGACATATGTCGCTAGTAAAAAATGCTAGAAATGAAAATGACATTGTCGTTTTAAGCATATTTGTAAACCCTCTGCAGTTTGGCCCAAATGAAGATTTTGAGTCTTATCCGAGAGATTTTGAACGAGACGAAAAAATGGCTAAGGAAAACGGTGTAGATATCATTTTCTATCCATCTTCCAAAGAAATGTATCCAAATGAATTGACGGTTCAAGCGGTAGCTTTAAGAAGAACAGATGTATTATGTGGTAAATCAAGAGTAGGACATTTTGATGGGGTAGTAACAGTTTTAACTAAATTATTTCACCTCGTTATGCCAAATAAAGCATATTTTGGAATGAAAGATGCTCAACAAGTGGCGATTGTCGAAGGCTTAATACAAGATTTCAATTTTCCAATTGAATTAGTCCGTGTGGAAACCGTACGTGAACATGATGGTTTAGCAAAAAGTTCTAGAAATGTTTACTTAACAGAAAAAGAAAGAAAAGAAGCACCACAACTATACAAAGCGCTTCAATTAGGTAAAAAACTTATAGAAGAAGGAGAAAGGAATCCTAATACCGTTGTTGATGCTGTACGTCGTCATATTGAACAGCATACATCAGGAACTATTGATTATGTTGAAATTTACTCTTATCCCCAATTAACACCATTAACAGAATTGAACGGACATGTTATACTTGCTATTGCGGTTAAATTTTCTAAAGCGAGACTCATCGATAACATGACATTTACGGTATAAGGGAGGGAAAGATGATGTTTCGTACAATGATGAATGCCAAAATCCACCGTGCTCGAGTAACCGAAGCGAATCTAAACTACGTTGGTAGTATTACAATAGATCAAGATATTTTAGATGCTGTAGGAATGGTTGAAAACGAAAAAGTACAAATTGTGAATAACAATAATGGTGCACGACTAGAAACATATATTATTCCGGGGGAAAGAGGATCAGGTGTCATTTGTTTAAATGGTGCTGCAGCTCGACTTGTTCAACCTGGTGATATTGTCATAATCATTTCTTACGCTCTTGTACCAGAAGATAAAATACATGAACATCGTCCAAAAGTTGCTATTATGGATGAAAATAATCGAATATCGCAACTTCTTACATCAGAGCCAGCTCATACGATTTTATAAAAAAGATTCTCCTCTATGCATGAGGAGTTTTTTTATGGAATCGAAGTGCTATACTATTTTTATGATAAAATGAGAATAAATCTTTCTTATCCCATTTACATCGTTATTTTTATTCATCTTGTTTAAACTAATAAGGGAAAATTTCGTTTTTTTTGTCTTCATTAGAGGTGTATATATGAATAAATTTGTTGTTGTCGATTTAGAAACTACGGGGAATTCACCGAAAAAAGGTGACCGCATAATACAATTTGCAGCTGTTGTGATTGAAAACGGGAATATAGTCCGTTCTTTCCATACATTTCTCAATCCAAATGTGGAAATTCCAACTTTCATTTCAGAATTAACGAATATTACGGATGATATGGTTCGTTCGTCTCCACAATTTTACGAGATTGCAGATGAAGTCGAATCACTTTTGAGAGATAGCTGTTTCGTGGCACATAATGTTTATTTTGACTTAGCATTTCTTCAAGCGGAGTTAGAAGCTTGTGGAAGAAAGAAGTTTTCAGGGCCAGTCATTGATACAGTAGAATTAACTAAAATATTGATGCCAACGTTAGATAGTTATAAACTATCAGACATTGCTTTTAGTGTAGGATTTAATCATTCAAGACCTCATCGGGCTGATAGTGATGCAAAAGTGACAGCCCAATTATTTTTAAATTTATTGAAAAAAATGAATCAACTTCCTTTTGAAACGATCCAAAATTTAGAGAAATTATCTAAAGGGTTGAAAAGTGATTTATCATTATTACTCCAACAAGTGTTACAACAAAAAAATCCTTATGATCGATTAAATCCAAATCTTGTTAAAAAAAGAAACTTAATTATTCGTAAAGATGTAGAAGATGGAATAATCAATCCAAATATTGAACATTCTTTGAAATATCCATTTAATCATGAGGAAAAAAGAGATATATTAAAAAAAGGGTTTACTCATTATGAGGAACGACATAACCAGTTGGAAATGATGAATGAAGTGTGGAATTCTCTCGTTAATGAGAAGATCTCTTTCATTGAAGCGGGAGCAGGTCTTGGAAAAACTATCGGTTATTTAATCCCTGCGGCATATTTTAGTGAAATAGAGAGAAAAAAAGTAGTTATATCAGTTTCAACGATTCAACTCCAGCATCAAATAATGGAAAATGAAATACCAAGACTATTAAAGATGATTCCTTTCACCATTGTGGTGGCGATGCTGAAAGGAAGACAAAATTATTTAAGTTTATGGAAATTTGAAAAACTTTTATTTGAGAAAAATGAACATTATGATGAAACGATTACGAAAATGCAAATACTTGTTTGGCTAACAGAAACACTGACTGGTGATGTTGATGAGCTAAACTTATCTTCCGGTGGGAAAACTTTTTGGCGAAAGGTATGCAGTGAAATCGATATCAACCAAACCATCAATCCATGGAAATCAATGGAATTTTATTATCGTGCAAAAGAAAAAGCGAAAAATGCCAATATCATTATCACGAACCACCATTTTTTATTAGCGGACACGGTAAACCGTGAACAGTTATTACCTCCATACGATTATTTAATTATTGACGAGGCGCATCATTTTGAAAATGCTGGAACCAACTTTTTCGGTCATCGTTTCGAATATAATCATATTCGTTTTTTAATAAGTCGTTTTGGTACATTAGACAGTGATTATTTACTATCTAAAATTAAACGAATACTTTTAAAACATTCAACTTCCATTCAAGAAGAGGACATTTCCGACAAGCAATTATTACAATTTGCAGAAGAAGCGGATGAACTATTTAGAATATGTTCAAATATTGTGCAAAAGTACAGTTGTACAGAAACACAAGCGGGTAAATTAAGCATGTACTTAAAAGAATATAACAAAACAAATTCTTCCATTTTATATAGTTGTGAACGAGTTTATGATTGTTGGAAAAGAGTAAGTGAGACATTTGATGAATGGAATGATCTTTTAGAAGAGCTATATTCTCAATTAAAAGATTTTGAAAAAGTTATCGTTGATGAATGGTTTTTATATGTTCATGATTTTATCGGACTAGGAGATGCTTTGAAAGATTTTATTCAATTAAATTCTACTCAGAGAATTCATTCGATTGAAACAGACGTCCGTTCAACATTAAACCAAACATCATTAAATAGTCATTACCTTTTTCCTGGACAAGCTTTATATAATTATTTGTTTTCAAAGAAAAAATCCATTATCTTTACTTCTGCGACTATGACAGTGAATCATGATTTTCGCTTTTTTAAAGAACAGATCGGTTTATTAAAGGTAAATGCTTCTGAAAAACAATATCCGTCTCCATTTGATTATGAGAATCAAACAAAAGTATTTATCCTAAATGATCTACCTGATGTTACAGAAGTAGATATGGATGACTATTCAGAAGCGATTTCATCTCATATTACTTCCATTACTGAAGCTACAAAAGGTCGGCTTGTCATCTTGTTTACTTCTTATGAAATGATGAAGAAAACGTATTTTTTAATTAAAGACAGCCAGCTTTTAGAGGATTATGTATTACTTGCTCAAGGGATCTCAGGTGGAAGCCAACATCGGTTAATGAAACATTTTCAACAGTTTAACAAAGCTGTATTATTTGGAACCGGTTCTTTTTGGGAAGGTATGGATATACCAGGAGAAGCGTTAAGTGCCTTAATTATTGTACGTTTACCGTTTTCTTCTCCTCAAGAACCTGTAAATGAAGCGAGATCTCAAGCGATAAGAAGGCAAGGAAAAAATCCTTTTTATGAATATTCATTGCCAGAAGCTATTTTGCGTTTTAAGCAAGGATTTGGACGAATCATTCGAACTGATCATGATAAAGGATGTTTTATCGTATTTGATAAACGAATATTAACAAACAGATATGGAAAAAAGTTTATTCAATCAATTCCAGTGAAACAACTTCATGTGAAAAATATTGATGAAGTATGTTATGAAATCGAAAAATGGTTTGGATAAAAAAGAATTTCTTGATTAGGTAAGCAATGTGAGTCTTCCATAAAAAAGCTGCATATTGCAGCCATTTTGTGTGGACTAGAAAAATTAAAATTCAATCATTTTCATTCCTCTTATCATTGGTATAATGAAAGAGGGTCTTTAAATTGAATATTTATTGTTTCCTTTTTACTGGTTCGTATGATAACAATATTTACACGATTTTTAGGGGGACACATAATGGAAAGCAAAATTGAAGTACTTTCATCTGTAACGATAAATTATCATGATGACTTATATAAAATCGTTGATATTTTAAACCGAACATTAAAATACCAAAATTTAATGTTTGGCTTAGCATTGGATGCTAATGATAATACGAAAGCCGTTTTTACTATATATCGTACATAAAGAAGAAGTGTGATAAATATGAAAAAATGGATCATTATTGGATTAATTTCAATATCCTTAATATGTATAATTGCTGTCGGCATCATTTACTCTAATGCTACTCGTCCGATAGTAGAAAAAGAAGAAGAATTTATACAATTGGCAAAGGAACAGAGTAATGTTGTAAATATTGATAAAGTAGACTGGTTTCATTACATTGATTCCTATTTCGTTGTAAAGGGAACGAATCATAAAGGTGAAAAAGTTATCGTTTGGATTAACGAAGAAACAAAGCAATTATATACAGAGCTAGCTCAAAAAGGAAAAACGGAAGAAGAAATCATGGACGCATTAAACCAAAATTTAATTGATGGTTTAAGTAGTCAAGATGTTCCGAAAGAATATATTCATGTTAAATTAGGTATGTATGAAACATCTCCAATTTGGGAAGTAACATACATTGATCAACGAAACCGCTATACATTTTTATATTTAGATTTTTATACAGGAAAGTTATTTAGAAAATATAATTTATAATACGATTGGGGGAACGAAAGTGTTATCAAATAGAGCGAAATCAATTTCACCATCCACAACATTAGAAATTACTGCTAAAGCTAAAGAGATGAAAGCAAAAGGATTAAACGTTATCGGATTAGGAGCCGGTGAACCTGATTTTAATACTCCGGAACATATTATTAAAGCTGCCTATCAATCCATGATTGATGGGAAAACAAAATATACCGCAACAGGAGGCTTACCGGAATTAAAACAAGCGATTATCAATAAATTTAAGACAGATCAAGGAATTGAATATGCACCTAATGAAATTATTGTCACAAACGGTGCAAAACATGCATTATATACACTTTTTCAAGCAATTTTAGATGAAGGTGACGAGGTCATTATTCCTTCTCCTTATTGGGTAAGTTACCCTGAACAAGTAAAATTAGCTGGTGGAACACCAGTGGTTGTAGAAGGTAAAGAAGAAAATCAATTTAAAATTACTTTAGACCAATTAAAAGAAGCTATTTCAGAAAAAACAAAGGCAATCATCATCAATACTCCAAGCAATCCGACTGGTGTCATTTATACAAAAGAAGAGCTTGAGATGCTAGGAAAGTTATGTTTAGAACATAACATTATTATTGTTTCTGATGAAATTTATGAAAAATTAGTTTATAATCATCACTCGCATATTTCTATTGCACAAATTTCTGATGAATTAAAAAATCAAACGATTATTATTAACGGGGTATCAAAATCACATTCGATGACTGGATGGAGAATTGGTTATGCTGCTGGTAATGCTACAGTTATCAAAGCGATGACGGACATAGCTAGCCATAGTACATCCAATCCAACGACCGCATCTCAATATGGGACCATTGCAGCGTATGAAGGGGATCAGCAACCGATTGAAGAAATGCGTCAAGCTTTTGAAAAACGATTGTCGATCATTTATGATCGAATCATTCAAATTCCTGGATTTTCTTGTGTTAAACCACAAGGAGCGTTTTACTTATTTCCAAATGCGAAAAATGCAGCATTATCTTGCGGATACAACAACGTGGATGAATTTGCGAAAGCATTATTAAAAGAGGCGCTAGTTGCAGTGATTCCGGGTTCTGGCTTTGGCTCTCCTGATAATATACGACTATCATATGCCACTTCACTGGAATTACTTGAAGAAGCAGTCGATCGAATTCATCAATTTGTCGTAAATAAAATGGATAAGTAAGATAAGGCTTATATTGCGTTATTAAAGAAATGATAGGTATAATGATGTAAGTTATAGATAGTTGGAGGGAATTATACGTGAAAACTACCATTGCAGAAGTAAAAAACTTTGTAGGAAAAGAAGTTACAATTGGAGCTTGGCTCGCGAATAAACGTTCTAGTGGAAAAATTGCCTTTTTACAACTCCGTGATGGAACAGGTTTTATTCAAGGGGTAGTTGTAAAAGCAGAAGTTAGTGAAGAAGTTTTTCAAATAGCAAAAACTGTTACACAAGAATCTTCGCTCTATGTTACTGGAACCGTTACAATTGACGAACGTTCTCCTTTTGGCTATGAATTACAAGTGAAAAACTTGGAAATTATTCACCAATCTACGGATTATCCGATTACTCCGAAAGAACACGGTGTTGAATTTTTAATGGATCATCGCCATTTATGGCTTCGTTCAAAAAGACAACATGCCATTATGAAAGTACGAAATGAAATTATTCGTTCTACTTATGAATTTTTTAACAACCAAGGTTTTGTGAAAGTGGATCCGCCGATTTTGACTGGAAGTGCACCGGAAGGAACAACAGAATTATTCCATACGAAATATTTTGATGAAGATGCTTATCTTTCCCAAAGTGGTCAGTTATATATGGAAGCTGCGGCAATGGCGTTAGGAAAAGTGTTTTCCTTCGGTCCAACGTTTAGAGCGGAAAAATCAAAAACAAGAAGACATTTAATCGAGTTTTGGATGATTGAACCTGAGATGGCTTTCTATGAATTTGAGGACAACCTTAAAGTTCAAGAAGAATACGTATCTTATATCGTTCAATCTGTTTTGAAAAATTGTTCATTAGAGTTAAAAACATTAGGACGCGATATATCTAAATTGGAACATATTAAAGCTCCGTTCCCGCGAATTACATATGATGAAGCGATCCAATTATTACATGAAAAAGGATTTAATGATATTCAGTGGGGAGATGACTTTGGAGCACCACATGAAACAGCTATTGCTGAAAGTTTTGATAAACCAGTATTTATTACGCACTATCCAACTTCTTTAAAACCATTTTATATGCAACCAGCAAAAGATCGAGAAGATGTCGTTTTATGTGCGGATTTAATTGCACCGGAAGGTTACGGTGAAATCATCGGTGGTTCTGAACGTATACATAACTATGATTTATTAAAACAACGTATAGAAGAACATCAATTACCTTTAGAGGCATATGAGTGGTATTTAGATTTGAGAAAGTACGGCTCTGTTCCTCATTCAGGATTCGGTTTAGGATTAGAGAGAACCGTTGCATGGATTACTGGTACTGAACATGTTCGTGAAACCATTCCATTCCCACGTTTATTAAATCGATTATATCCATAAAAAAGTTGCCACAATGGCAACTTTTTTCATTGTAATTTTTCTAATAAAATATTTTGTAACTTGTGAACATTTTCTTAAAAAGACGCCAAAACATTTTCCAGTTTAGTTAATAATTTTGATCTATTAGATGTTCGAAATTGAATAGGGTATGTTCGACAAATTTCTTATCATGTTCAAGGAATCATGTTATACTATTTTAGAGGTGGAGAAGATGATCAAACATGCAGTACAAGCGTGGATGAAAGATGGAATTATTTCTATTCCTTCTTTTTTATTTCAATTTTATAAAAAAATTGGACTAACGGATCAAGAATGTTTTTTCTTATTAAATGTATATTCATTTATAAAAAATGGAAATGAATTTCCAACCCCAGATGAATTGTCAGAACAAATGACAATTGATGTCGAACAATGTTCAATGTTATTGCGCGCATTAATTAAACGAGGTTATATGAAAATTGAACATTATAATCAAGAAGGAATTTATGGCGAAAGATATTCGTTAGATCCTCTTTGGGAACGCTTGTTACAGCAATATATTAATCAACAAGAACTCCAAACGTCTTATATGCAAAATGAAAGCATATATACTATCTTTGAAAAAGAATTCGGACGACCATTGTCACCGTTTGAATGCGAAACATTAGCTATGTGGCTGGATGATGATCAACATAGTACGGAAATTGTGGTTGCTGCATTAAAAGAAGCAGTCATTTCTGGAAAGTTAAACTTTCGATATATAGATCGAATTTTATTTGAATGGAAGAAGAACGGGATCAAAACAGTAGCACAAGCGAAAGATTATGGAAAGAAATTTCGTATGAATCAAAAGCGTGAGAAAGTTTCAGAAATAAAAACAAATGTACATGATGTACCTTTTTATAATTGGTTAGAAAGTTAGATGGTGACGTTATGCTAACATTAAAAGAAATTCGATATTGTTTAGATCAGATTGGAGAAATGTTTCCGGATGCTCATTGTGAATTAAATCATTCGAATCCATTTGAGCTCGTTATAGCGGTGGCACTATCTGCCCAATGTACCGATGCATTAGTCAATAAAGTAACAAAACATTTATTTCAAAAATATAAAACACCTGAAGACTACTTAAACGTCTCATTAGAAGAATTGAAAAATGATATTCGTTCGATTGGATTATATCGTAATAAAGCTAAAAATATACAAAAATTATGTCGCATATTAATTGATGAATATAAAGGGGAAGTACCAAAAGATCGTGATGAATTGATGAAGTTACCTGGTGTGGGACGAAAAACAGCTAATGTTGTAGTTTCCGTAGCTTTCGGAATTCCCGCCATTGCCGTTGACACTCATGTTGAAAGAGTTAGTAAACGACTAGGTATTTGCCGTTGGAAAGATAGTGTATTAGAGGTAGAAAAAACGTTGATGAGGAAAATTCCGAAAGAAGAATGGTCCATTACACATCACCGTTTAATATTTTTTGGACGTTATCACTGTAAAGCACAAAATCCTAACTGCCCCAATTGTCCACTACTTTCCTTATGCAGGGAAGGTAAGAAAAGAATGAAGGTTCGATAGAAATGACTCGGATTCCTAAACCATTACAATCCAACTTTTTTAGTGAAGAACAAATCCAAAAATTATTTCCTAAAGAAATTGACTATTATAAACAGGAAAAGGAAAATTGGGTTGTAAGCGGAGAAGAATTTGAAAAACTTCTATTTCAATGGAAGGAAGATGTCTTTCCGAAGTTACAAACTCTTTATTCTAAGCGAGAGGTTCAAGCTGCAACACCTCATATGAAAAGAGGGATTTCTCTTTTTCTATCGCTATTATTTTGGACAAACGAAAAACCAGTTCATCTATTTGAGTGGGAGAAACAATTAAACTCATTTTCATTGATTCCTTTAAATACAATCGAACGATTAAAATTTATTATGAAATACCCGAATCTATATCATTCAATGATTCAATTGAAAGAACTAATGTTAGAAATGGAAAAGCTTTATCGGAAAAGTTTAATTATGAAAAAGAAACAATAACAAAGGTCCAAGCAAAATGCTTGGACCTTTTATTATGGAAAACCAAATCCGTCATCTTCATCCTCTTGATCTTCATTCTCTTCATCTTCATTATCACTTTCACCGGAATTGTCATCTCCACGGTTATTACCATTGCCGTTGTTGTCTCCAGGACCATTTCCATTACCGTTATTTTTTCCAGGTGGCTTTGGATGGTTTTGGTCTTCTGATGGTATTTCAATTGTCGTCTTAGCTGCATCACTTCGAAGTTCTTCAAAGATCGCAACGACTTTAAACGTATATTTCATACCAGGGATAATGTTTTCCACAATTAATCCATCTTTATCAGTTGTTTGTAAAACCGTTTCTTTTCCGTCATTTAAAATAACTGAAACTTCAAAGGAAATCTTTTTATCAGTTTTTGGCTTTTTCCATGATAGAGTAATTTCATTTTTATTTTTATTGTATTTTGCCGTTAAATTACTTGGTGCCTCTAACTTATCATATTTGTCGGATATTTCTTTTGGTTCAAATCCTTTTACAAACAATTCGTAAATAATTTCGCTTTTTGGTGTAAATTCACTAGCTAACTTAGGAGGATTTGTTCCTTTTTCAACTCCAACTTTCACAACAGATCTTGGTTGTTTAAAATCAGTGGTTTCTTTTCCTTGATGGACAAACGTCATTAATTGTTTAAAAATTTGTTGCGGGATTTTTTGTGCACTTCCTATAACCGGTGTGGAACGATCTTTATATCCCGCCCAAATGGCCGCCGTATAGTTAGTCGAATATCCAGCAAACCATGAATCTGGTACAGCATTTTGATTAGGATTAATATTATAGTTTTTATATTCCTCATCGGTATAGTTGGTCGTACCTGTTTTCCCTGCAATAGGAACGCCTGAAACGTTTGCCATTGTACCAGTACCACTTGTTACAACCGTTTTTAACATGTCGGTGATCATATAAGCGGTAGAATCTTTCATTACAACTTTAGAATCTGGTTTTGTTTTAATTTCAGTTTCACCATCTTGTAAAACAATTTTTGTAACAGCATGCGGTTCCGTATAGATTCCATTATTTCCAAATGCGCTATAGGCACCTGCTAAATCAAGTGGAGAAATCCCTTTACTCATTCCACCAATTGCATAAGGTTCATAAATTTGCTCCTCAAGAGGTATTCCGAGTTTAACAGCAAATTCTCTTGCTTTTTCTAACCCAACCGCTTGGATCGCTTGAATGGCAGGAATGTTCAAGGACCATCTCAATGCTTCTCTCATCGTAACCGGACCTGCATATTGTCTATTCCAGTTATAAACTGGAGTACCATTAGAATATTTATAAGGCTTATCTTCTAAAATTTGATAAGTGGACCAATTTAAATATTCAATGGCCGGACCATAATCTAATATTGGTTTGATTGTTGAACCAGGTTGACGAGCTTCTACGGAAAAATCTGTTCCACGAAGGACATCTCTTTTCCTACCACCGGCAATTGCACGAATTTCTCCTGTCTTTGTATCTACTAGGACAACAGCAGCTTGCATCTCATCATCTGGAAAAGGAATAGCATCACTTGAATTTAATAGTTCAAATAAATATTCTTGGGTTTTCGAATCTAAACTTGTGTAAATTTCCAAACCATCCGTGTAGAGATTATAGTCTCCAATTTTTTTTACTTCCCGTTCGACTTGTTGGATAAATGAATCATATAGGAATTCATCTGTTTGTCGGTCTTCTTCCTTAACAAGTGTGGACTCAACCGGAATTTTTTTCGCTTCGTTCATTTCTTCCTTCGTAATAAATCCATGTTGATGCATGAGACTTAAAACAGTATTTCTTCTTTCTTCTGCAGCATCTGGATAATAAAAAGGATGATAACCATTTGGTGATTGAGGTAGTCCTGCTATAAGAGCTGCCTCATGAAGTTCTAATTCATCCAACTCTTTCCCGAAATATGTTTTTGCTGCTGATTTAATACCGTAAACGGAACCACCCATATGGATTTTATTTACATACATTTCAAAAATTTCTTCTTTACTATATTTTTGCTCTAATCGAAAAGCTAACCAAGCTTCTTGTACTTTTCGTTTGAGTGTTTTTTCAGGAGATAAAAATGAATTTTTCACCACTTGTTGGGTGAGAGTACTAGCTCCTTGTGAACCGAAGCCATCCTTCACGTTGCTTAAAATGGCACCGCCAATTCGGATAATATCAATCCCGTTATGTTTAAAAAAGCGGACATCCTCAGTTGCAAGGATTGCATTCTTTACCAACTCAGGGATTTCATCATATTCGACATAATCACGCTTTTGAGCTCCTAGTTCAATGATGAGTTCACCGTTGGCATCGTAAATTTTTGATGATAAAGGATCTCGTAATGCCTCTTCGTTAATATCAGGTGCACCACTAATCATATAAGCAACGGTAGAAACGCCACCAATGAATGCAACGATAAAAAATATGGCAATTCCCATTAAAATCTTTTTACGTTTCGGTTTTTTATTTTTTTCTCCTTTTGCTTTCTGTTTTGCCAATCGTTTCTCTGTTCTAGATTTATATTGTTCTGTCATGACAGATTCCCTTCCTTTCTAAACTGCTCAATACTTGAACAGTACACGACTTTCTTTTTTGAAAGTACCATGAATCTTAACAAAAATAGTCTTTATAGATATAATCTATTATTTTAATATAGTCAATTCTCGGTTGAATGCCAAGTGGAATGTGGTGTCCGTATTTAATAAATTCGCTTTTTGTAATAGATTTCCGTCCGCCATTTTTCATTCGATTCCAAAATTCAATCAAGTATTTCCCTTCTAATAAAAATACTTCTTCTGTTTGAGAAAATCGAAAAATACCAAATGTAATTCCACCGTTTAAAATCACACGTTCCATATGTTCAAATTGATGAGAATGGAAGTTTTGTAAAGGAAACGATGTTTTATTTTGTGTTTCTTTTGCTTCAAAATCAATATATCTTCCTTTATAAACTCCGTTATAGTCGGTCGTTGACCGCTGTTTAAAATAAGCTTCTTTTATAACAGCAGCTGAACGTTTAGGATAGTCAACATGTACGATTTGAACCGGAGTCGGTTTTTTATGAATAACAGCAATATTATGGGACAAATAATATTCATTAGATGCATTAATATCTTCTTCGAGAGTCATTCCTCGATTTCCATATTGTTTTATAGATGGTGATATTGACTGTTTTATTGAAGTTTCGGACGTATATGTTTTTCCGTTCGGATATTTGATGACCATTTCTCTCACCTCTTTAAATAAAACACTCCTATTAAAGGAGAATCATCGCATGCCAATTGAATTATTTGAAAATGAAATTATAAACAACATTAGTCGTTTAACGAAAAAAGCTAATAAAGATAATATATCAAGAACAGAAAAATATGAAAGGTTTTACCAAGAGTATCCTGAAATCAAATGGGCCTTTTTGGCAGCAATGGTTTCGAGAAATGCTGGCTGGAATATGTGCGACTTGGAAAATGAGTGGATACCAAAAATTCTACCATATTCTTATCGTCAATTATTGTTTCACGTGTATGAAAGAGCGAATTGGCTCATTTTCCAAGATGCTTATCCACAACTATTACTCTATCATTATTCGACGAAATTCCAACGACCAATGTTTCATTTATTAGCAAAATTCCAAGTTTCTTTGTTTATGCAAAATGAATGGAACTATTTTTGGAAATACCGAGATCAAGAGCGATTATTATATTCTCTCATCATTAATGAACAAAATGTTATCCAAGATCCCGTCATTCTTCACCATGTTTTTAAAGATAAAGTATTTCGATCACTTCCATTTAAATTACAAGACTGGTTTCATTTCAGTTATTGCTTATTTCCAACGGTAACTGGTAAATTATACGGAGCTAGCGTTTACGATTTTCAAGATGTTACAAGCAGAATTGAACTTGGAAAGAGACTTTCTTATATTTTGTTCCTTGACTCTTTACATGAAGAATTTATTTATTTTTCAAAGATGACGACTCATACAGGCTCAAGATATGATTATGAGCAATACAGTCTTGTTCGTAAAAAAAGGGACACACCATATTTACGTTTCACATATCCAATTGTTTCACATCATCGAGGAATTGTCACGGATTGGTCAAAAATACGAAAAATTAAGGATAAATGGTATGACCCTCCAAAATTAAAAGGGACGATTGATTTAACGAAGTGGCATCAAAAGAAAGAAATGCAAATTCAAATGTTAATTTTACTTCATCAATGGTTAGATTTGAAATGAGGCATAAATAAAAAAACATCACCATTTTCCAATAAAGAGGAAAATGATGACAGTGTATTTGCATGATGGTTAACAATAAATGATTTTATATCTATCATCTAAAGAGAATTCACCATTATTTCTTTTTTACGTAGATGGACGATTTGGACCTTCTAATTTTGGATTTCCTTCGGAAGCTTGTGTAAATGCACGGTTTTCTTTATCAGCACCTTTATTTTTTTGTTTTTTCTTTTTAGCCATTTGGACACCTCCTAGTGGTATTTTGTTCAAGAATGAAATTTTCATACAAATTCCTCGGAATATGTCTGATTTGAACTTTCTTTATCGAACTTCTTCTAGTTTTGTCATACAAGAAGGAGCTAAGAAGGTCATAAAGAATAAAAGATTATGAAAAATAGTCTTAAAGGGGGGAAGGATGATGACCATGATTGGCAATAAAGAATTATTAAATAAATTAAATCAGTTAGATCAACAATTGAAAGAATTAGAACTGGCGTTATCAAAAACAATCAACGAAGAAGCCAAAAAGATGAGAGAAGAGCAACTGAATAAAATTTCTGAAATGGAAAAATTCGTTCAATCACAACTAAGTCATATTACAAAGTTATCGAAAATCAGTTAAAAAAGTGGAAAATTAATTATCGTTGTGATAAATATTAAGGATAGAAATTTGTTGGAGTAGGGGAAACATGACAGAGTTAGTTACATTAACCGAACAATTAAAAGAAACTTTATTGACATCACTTAGTAGATATGAAGATTGCCGGAAAACTAAAAAAGTTTACGATTTTTATACGGAAGTAAAGCCTTTAGGAGATGAAGTTTTTCAATTGACGGGGGAATGGAAGGAAAAGGTCTTTTTATGGGTTCAGAAAAACCGTCCTCGTAACATTCATCCTCCTCAAATTGAAAATGTTGTTGAACAAATCAATGAATTGGTTGTTCAATCGTTTTATTATCAAACAAGTTATAAGCGTTTTAAAAGCACCCATCAATCCGCTTTATTTACCGTTGATTTAGTTCTCTCTCATTTAAAAGAAAATATTCACCAATAGCCTTCCTTTTATCACCAGTCCAGTTATGTACACATATAATGACAAGAGTGATTGGATATGAGGAGGGCTAATTTTATGTACTCTTCAAACGATTTTATAGGATATATATATGAACCATTCCACGATGATTTTTGGAGAAACTCGATGTTTGATCCAATGAATCTTCCATATTCGATGATGCCGTATCCAATTCCTTATGTACATGGATGGCAGAATGCGATTGATTGGAAAAATTTTATCCCACCAAGTATAAATCCAACGTTTTTTTCTAATCCATATATGAATTATTTTCAACAACAATGGCCAATGCCTTTTCAACCACCTTCACCGTTTCATATGATTATGAATTCATTTAAAAATAAAGACGGAACCATTGATTTAAATAAATTGATCCAAACGACTGGACAAATGGTGAATGTTTTCTCACAAATTAGTTCTGTCGTAAAAGGATTAGGATCCCTCTTTAAATAAGATATAATCAAAGAATTAAATGAGTAAAGCAAGTGGTAATGGGAAAATTCCACTTGCTTTATATATGTTTGTTTTTATGAAACTGTGATTAACCTTCAATCGAAATTCTCTTTCCTTTCTCTTTCGGAATCGTGATGGTTAATAATCCATTTTCAAAATGAGCTTTTACCTTTTTCTCATTGATGACGAAAGGTAACGAAATGGTACGGCTCATATTTTCATACGTTGTCATCTTGCCATAATAGTTTTTATTCGTGTTCTTTTCCTCTTGTATTTCGGAATGATTGACCATTATGGTAATCGTATTTTGAAAGATATCAATGGTAATTTGTTTTTTATGAATACCTGGTAATTCTGCGTATATCAAGTATTCATCTTCAGTTTCATCCATTCGAACGCGAAAGGTTCGAGAAAACATTGGAGCTCTAAAAAACTCATCCATTTGATAAATAAAATTTTTTAATGGCTTATCCCAAAAAAAACCATCTATCGATTCAAGCGGATTCTTCATAGGAAATAATTGCCGCTTTTTTTCTTTTTCTTGTTCATGCATTTTTACCATCCCTCCCGTTTTTCCTATCTGTATATTATGAACATATTCGTTAAACAGTGATGGATTACTAACATCTATCTTTTTTCGGCGGATAAATTCCTTTTCACACGAACGTTCATTCGATAAAATGGAAGGAGGAGAGGATTAACATGTTTAAGAAAAAATCGATAACTGATATTATAAATTTTCTAAAAAATGAAGCTCCATATAAAGATAATATTGTTCATTGGGAAACGATCGAAGAAAAAGAAGCTGTTTATGCTCCGTTTCCTCATTCTATGGATGATCGATTAAAATCCGCCCTTATTAAAAAAGGAATTACACAATTATATTCCCATCAAGCTTTATCATTTGAAACAGCTATGAATCATAATAGTTTTACTGCTGTGACACCGACGGCTTCAGGGAAAACATTATGTTATAATTTACCGGTTTTACAATCGATTTTGGAAAACCCATCGACGCGAGCTTTATACTTGTTTCCAACGAAAGCTTTAAGTAATGATCAAAAAAGTGAATTGAATGAAATGATAGAATCATTGAATGTAAACATTAACAGTTATACATATGATGGAGACACATCTCCAGCGATTCGCCAAAAGGTGAGAAAAGCTGGCCATATCGTCATTACGAATCCAGATATGTTGCATTCAGGTATTTTACCACATCATACAAAATGGGTTTCTTTATTTGAAAATTTAAAATATGTTATTATTGATGAACTTCATACGTATCGTGGAGTCTTTGGTAGCCATACAGCGAATGTTATACGCAGGTTAATGAGAATCTGTCGCTTCTATGGAAGTCATCCAATCTTTATTTGTACTTCTGCAACGATCGCAAATCCTAAAGAATTGGCAGAGCAATTAACTGGTCAAGAGATGGTATTAATAGATCAAAATGGGGCGCCAAGCGGTAAAAAACATTTCGTATTTTATAATCCACCAATTGTGAATAAACCATTAAACATTCGTCGAAGTGCCTCATTAGAAGTTAGAAACTTGGCAGGAGAATTATTAAAAAATAAAATTCAAACTATCGTTTTTGCTCGAAGTAGAGTAAGAGTTGAAATTTTACTGACGTATTTACAAGAACTTTTAATCGATCAGTTAGGAAAGAAGTCGATTCGTGGTTATAGGGGAGGGTACTTGCCAACAGAGAGAAGAGAAATTGAAAAGGGATTACGTAATGGTGATATTTACGGTGTTGTTAGTACAAATGCATTGGAACTAGGTGTCGATATAGGACAACTTCAAGCCTGTATAATGACCGGGTATCCCGGTACTATCGCAAGTGCTTGGCAACAAGCAGGGCGTGCTGGTAGAAGACAACATGAATCTTTAATTATTCTTGTTGCAAGTTCAAGCCCCTTAGATCAATATGTGATTCAACATCCAGAATATTTTTTTAAGCAATCTCCTGAAACAGCTAGGATTAATCCTGATAATATTATTATTTTAGTAGACCATGTGAAATGCGCTGCCTATGAACTTCCATTTAAAGAAGGAGAAAGATTTGGAAACATAGAGGTAGAAGATATTTTAGACTATTTAGTTTCTGAAAAAGTACTTATTCGTAATGGTAACAAGTGGTTTTGGATGAATGATTCTTTTCCTGCACATAATATAAGTTTACGCTCTGCTTCACAAGAAAATGTCGTAATCATCGACCAATCGGATATTGCGAAAGCGAAAGTGATTGGAGAAATGGACCTTTTTAGTGCATTGACATTATTACACGAAGAAGCGATCTATTTACATCAGGGAGTACAATATCAAGTGGAAAAATTAGATTGGGATGAGAAAAAGGCATTTGTACGTGAAGTGAACGTTGATTATTATACGGATGCAAATTTGGCTGTCCAAATAAAAATATTAGAGGAAGATCAACGAAAAGAATCATCAACATCTACTATATCTTTTGGAGATGTTACCGTTCAAGCGATGGCAACGATCTTTAAAAAAATAAAATTTGAAACGCATGAAAATATTGGATCAGGTCCTATTCATTTACCGGAAATGGAATTGCATACAAGTGCTACATGGATTTCTTTACATAAACATGAAATTAATCTGTCTGAAGTGCGTCTTGAAGAAGGATTACTTGGGGCAACACATGCATTAAAAAATATTGTGCCGATATTTGCTATGTGTGACCCTCAAGATGTTCACGTTGTCCCACAAGTGAAATCATCCCAATTAGAGAAACCAACGATTTTCTTCTATGATCGTTATCCTGGTGGAATCGGTTTGAGTTCTAAAATATATGAAAATATTGAAAGGATTCTACTTGAGGCAAAATCTCTTATAGAGCGTTGTCAATGTGAAAAAGGATGTCCATCGTGTATTGGAACCGAAACTCATTCAGAAACAAGTAAAATTGACGCTATTTTTTTATTGGAATCATTTATTCATACGTAATCAAGAAGGGGTATGAAAATGTCGTTAAAAACGAAGCTTTCACGTTTTCAATCTTATTTAAAACACGAGACAAAAGAAAACGTTCAGCCTAAGCCAATGGAACATGATGTAACTATTCCATTTTTCGAAAGATGGAGAGAAGAAGGTGCGTATCCTTATTTTTGTGAAGATGGTTATTGTTTGATTAAGGAAAAGAAAATCTCGCTACATTTCAAAAGAGGTCCATATTTTTATCATCAATTTTTTCATGCGATCTCTTTATGGAACGAAAGCAAGGTTGACCATCCTTTATCTGCGAAAGGATATAGCGCCAATGATCTTTTCTTTTTTGATACGGAAACAACGGGATTAAGTAGAGGAGCGGGGAATACAATATTTATATTAGGGACAGCGTTTTTTACTAATGATGAAATTGTTGTAAAGCAATATATTTTACCAAATCCTTCTGGAGAAGTAGCTTTATATGATAGCTTTTTAAATGATGTTAATTACGAAACGTTAGTAACATTTAACGGAAAATCTTTTGATTGGCCACAAGTAAAAACAAGGCATACACTCGTTCGTGAGCAAGTTCCAAAACTTCCTTCATTTGGACACTTTGACTTATATCATGCGTCAAGGAGAATGTGGAAAGGTGAATTGGAGTCTTTAAAGCTTTCGAATATTGAAAGAAATATTCTCGGAATTAAACGGGAAAATGATTTACCTGGACACTTAGCTCCATTGATCTACTTTGATTTTCTCGAGCGGAAAGATCCTGAAGGAATGTTTAAAGTGTTAAAACATAATGAAGATGATTTATTATCATTAATCACCCTTTACATTCATTTAACCTATAAACTGTTACAAAATGATAGTCAAATGACTCCACGAGAGCAATTGGCCGTTGGCAAATGGTTTTCGTCCGTAAAAGAACATCATTATGCCATTGAAGTATACGAAAATGCTGTTCAGCATGCACTAGGATACGATAAATGGAAAGGATTTCATCAATTAGCTTTTCAATATAAAAAAAATAAAAACTATGATCAAGCACTATCGATTTGGTTGGATATTCATCATCAACTTGAAGGAATAGAAAAAATCGAAGCTCATGTAGAAGCGGCGAAAATTTTAGAACATAAAAAGAAAGATTTCAACAATGCTTATGAAATAGTATTGAAAGCCATTCATTATTTATCGGAAAAGAAAGGTCAGGATAAAAAATGGGAAAACCTTGAATCAGCTCTTCTAAAACGAATGGAGCGATTACAAACGAAACGAACGCACTAACATTTATAAAGTCCAATAAATTCCTATTGATGTAGAGAAAAAAGATACAATAAAATATTAGTTATGACAACTAGTAGAGGTGTGCATCAATGTATAAAATGTTACTTGTTCTTTTTTTTCTTTTAATAGGGTTAACAATGTTCGTATTTACTTTGTTTAAAGACCATTTATTTATTATTTTTTGATAGGTATCCGAAAAATAGGTACTTTCATTAGTACAGGTATACCTAATTCAACATAGGTTATTAGTGTACAATGAAATAAACGAAAGGAGATTTTGAGGATGCCTGTTAACGTATTCCCACCTAATGTATTACCGCCAATTGTGTATCCGACTCAACAATTTGTTCAAAATAATCAATGCACGAATATCGTTCCACATATTCATCCATCTCATACGACAACAATTAATGAAACGATGTATCAACATCTTCATTACTTCCCTCACACTCATTCAGTAGTTAATGAAGTTTGTCATCAACATTTTTGCTGTGAAGGACCAGTACCATTTCCATATCAACGATAAGGACCATTAAATTGGTCCTTATTTTTTTCTTTAAAGTTTTATCCATGAATGGTATATTATGTTCAAGCTTTGAATATGGTGAAAAGGGGTTCATCTATTGATACATACATTAGCAATCACTGGTTATAAAAGCCATGAGTTAGGTATATTTCAACCATCACATCCAGCTATTTCAATAATTAAAAAATCGATCGAACGAAACATCCGATCCTTCGTAGAAGAGGGTTTGGAATGGGTTGTCATAAGCGGTCAATTAGGGGTTGAATTATGGGCAGCGGAAGTAGTCTTTGATTTAAAAGAAACATTTGACTATTTGAAACTAGCCGTTTTACTTCCGTTTATAGAACAAGAAAAAAATTGGAATGAAGGAAATAAACATTTCTTTGAAGAAATTTTAATCCATGCTGATTATGTAAATACAATAACAAATAGACCTTATGAATCACCTGCCCAGTTTCGATTGAAAAATGAATTTATCATTCAAAAAACGGATGGTTTACTAATCGTTTACGATGAAGAAAAAGAAGGAACTCAAAAATTTATGTTGCAACAAGCGAAAAAGGAACAAGAAAAAAGAAATTATATAATCCAACAAATTTCGTTTTATGATTTACAACTAATTCATGAAGAAACAGAATGGAATTAGTCGTCATAAGAAGATAAAATTGACAAACGTATTTAATTTTGAAAAAATATTATAAGAATGGGGAAAATAGAGGTGGAAAACATGCTTTCAAATAAAGTGAAATTAACTGCGAAAGACATATTAGAAAAAGAATTTAAAACAAGTATGCGTGGATATAAACAAGAAGAAGTCGATCAATTTCTTGATTTGATTATTAAAGACTATGAAGCTTTTCAATCTCAAATTGAAGAATTAAAATTAGAGAATACACGATTGAAAAAGCAATTAGAAGAAACAAAAAGACAAAATGTGCAACCGGTTGGCACAACAAACTTTGACATTTTAAAAAGGCTCAGCAATTTAGAAAAGCATGTATTTGGAAATAAATTATATGAATAATAGAAAATATTACCATTGAATTTATAAGTATCCTCTACTATAATAGATTAGCAATCATTAATAACGTTCGGGTAATCGCTGCAACGTAATCGTTGTAGAGGAAAGTCCATGCTCGCACGGGCTGAGACGCCCGTAGTGTTCGTGCCTAGCGAAACCATAAGCTAGGGCAGTTGGGCTTTATAGCTCGGCTGACGGCTGGGAAAACACCTAAGTCCATTAGGATATGGTGTGATTACCTATAAAAGTGCCACAGTGACGGAGCCTTGCAAGAAATTGCAAGGGTGGAACGCGGTAAACCCCACGAGCGAGAAACCCAAATGATGGTAGGGGCACTTTCTCTGAGGAAATGAACGAGGAGAAAGACAAGTGATTTTATCACTTGTAGATAGATGATTACCGCCGGCGTACGAGATTTTTAGATCGCTTGCAGTACCCGGTACAGAACATGGCTTACAGAACGTTATTAATGGAATCGTTCAATATAAAATGAAAAGCTCTCCAAATTAGGAGAGCTTTTCATTTTACTTAACATTTTATATCATAAGAAAGGTACATACTAGTAACGAGCTTGCCAAAAAATAAGGCTCAATTTTGACTTGCTTTGTTATATTTGTAAGTTGAGTGTACGAGGGTGAATAGGTATTGATTATAATATCTTGCAAATTGTAAGAGTTTATTTCATGTTGAGCATGGAGATGGATTTTTATTATTAAGTTGCAAATAAAGTCAAATTGAGCGGACAAACTTCGAAAGCAATTTTCAAAATTGAATTTGCAAATAGACACACTAACATGAAACGGAAAAGCAAATTTTTCATTGTTATGATTAGATTAAAGATAAAGGTGGTTTGAACCTACATGAAATATAAAATTGTTGCAACATGCCCGATGGGAATTGAAGCAATAGTTGCCAAAGAAGTTAGAAATTTAGGATTTGATTGTATCGTAGAAAATGGGAGAGTTATTTATGAAGGGGACGAACGGGCAATTGCCAAAAGTAATTTATGGCTTAGATGTGCCGATCGGATTAAATTACTAATTGGTGAATTCCCTGCCACTACATTTGATGAATTATTTGAAGGGACTAAGGCTCTTCCGTGGGAAAAATTCATGGATGTAACAAGTGAAATATATGTAACAGGAAAATCGGTTAAGTCTAAATTATTCAGCGTTCCTGATTGTCAGACAATCGTAAAAAAAGCGATTGTTGAGCGGATAAAACAAGCCTATCACCATTATTCTTGGTTAGAAGAAAACGGTCCAAAAGTGCCGGTTGAGGTCTCTATATTGAAAGACAAAGCCCAATTATTAATTGACACAAGTGGCCATGGATTACATAAGCGTGGATATCGGATTGAACAAGGAGAAGCACCGTTAAAAGAAACATTAGCAGCTGCACTGATATTATTAACAAATTGGACTTATGAACGGCCATTTGTTGATCCTTTCTGTGGTTCTGGAACGATTCCAATTGAAGCTGCTTTAATCGGTCAAAATATTGCCCCTGGTTTTAACCGAGAGTTTATTAGCGAATTATGGGAATGGATGCCAAATATAGTATGGGAAGAAGTTAGAATAGAAGCAGAAGACTTAGCTAAATATGACCGGGAATTATCCATTTATGGATTTGATATTGATCATAAAATGATCAAAATTGCAAATAAAAATGCAATGGAGGCAGGTCTTTCTGGCGTTATAAATTTTAAACAAATGCAAGTAACTGATTTTAGAACGACAGACCAGTATGGAGTGATTGTCGGAAACCCACCATACGGGGAACGACTAGGTGAAAAAGAAAAAGTCGAACAAATGTATCGGGAAATGGGAAAGACATTTTCTATACTAGATACATGGTCCATTTATATCATTACATCCCATCCAAAATTTGAAGAGTTATATGGAAAGAAGGCAACGAAAAAAAGAAAATTATTTAACGGATTTATTCGTACAGACTATTATCAATATTGGGGACCAAAACCTCCTATAGTAAAAAATGAATAAAATAGTGAAAATTGTATATATTATCTAATATATAAGAATAACTATAGGGGGATGGAAATGAATCAGGTGTATCAGCAACTATTTAGTATTTCGAAAGCTATCAGGAATACAATGAAAATGATGGAAGATGACAATCACTCTCATATCGGATTGGAACAATTAAAAGAAGCTGAAAAGAATTATCAACAAGCACTTGTTTTTAATCTGTCTCAACCTATAAGAAATTGCCATTAATTAATATATAATCAGTGCGTTATATGCGCACTTTTTTATTTGTCTTTCAATTTTTGATAACAACTTATACAAAATAACTTCTGATCAACGATGATTCCAGTAAAAAAACCACCGAAACAATATATATCCGTTCCACATTGTTCGCATTTTCCTATATATTCTTTCATCTCATACACCTCAAATGGAAAATTTATTTACTTTTCCTACTATTATAAAAAATATATGGTAATATATTAATATATTTTATTTTAATTGGAGTGGTATGGATGTCAGAAGAAATTAAGAAATTAGAAAAAGAATATTTGCAATTTGTTCAAAAGATGAAAGCCTATTCTGAAGCAATCAGTTTAATGTATTGGGATTTAAGAACAGGTGCACCGAAAAAAGGAGTACAACAACGATCTGAAGTCATTGGACTTTTATCATCAGAAGTTTTTAATATGTCAACCTCTGATGAAATGGGAAAATACATTGAAAAATTATTAACTCCAGAAGCAGAAGCTCAAATTTCAGAAATTACAAAAAAATCTTTACTAGAAAGTAAGAAAGACTATGAATTAAATAAAAAAATTCCTGCTGATGAATTTAAAGAATTTGTCGTACTCCAATCTCAAGCGGAAAATGTTTGGGAACAAGCTAAAGAAGAGAATAACTTCGAAATGTTTCGACCTTATTTAGAAAAATTAGTTGATAAGACGAAGAAATTTATCGAATATTGGGGTTATGAAGGAAATAAGTATAACCGTCTATTAGATTTGTATGAACCAGGAATGACTGTTGAAATATTAGACCAAGTGTTCTCAGAAGTAAGAAATGGAATTGTAGAGTTATTAAAGAAAATCGAACAATCTCCAAATAAGCCTGATATTTCTTTCTTGTTAAAACATTTTCCAAAAGAAAAACAAAAAGATTTTAGTATAGAAATATTAAAACAAATGGGGTACGATTTTGATGCTGGAAGACTGGATGAAACCGTTCACCCATTTGAAATTGCCTTAAATCCAGGAGACGTTCGTGTGACAACGAAATATAACGAAGAAGATTTTCGAATAGCTATCTTTGGAACCATTCATGAAGGTGGACACGCACTTTATGAACAAAATATTTCTAAAGATTTAGTTGGTACCACCTTAGCAGATGGAGCATCAATGGGGATTCATGAGTCACAATCGCTATTTTTTGAAAACTTTGTAGGTAGAAGCTTATCTTTCTGGAAGAAAAATTATGATCTTTTAAAATCTTATAATCCTGGTCAATTTGATAATATTTCGTTAGAACAGTTTTATCAAGCTATCAATGAAAGTAAACCATCTTTGATTCGTATAGAAGCTGATGAACTTACATATCCGTTACATATCATTATTCGATATGAAATTGAAAAAGCTTTATTTAATGATGAAATTGAAGTAAAAGACCTACCAGAAATTTGGAATGCTAAATATGAAGAATATTTAGGGATTCGTCCAGACAATGATGCGAATGGAGTTTTACAAGATGTTCATTGGTCTGGTGGAAGTTTCGGATATTTTCCTTCATATGCTTTAGGGTATATGTATGCGGCTCAGTTTAAATATGCGATGTTAAAAGATATACCAAATTTTGATGAATTATTAGAAGAAGGAAATATCGAACCAATTAAAAACTGGTTGACAAAGCATGTCCATCAATACGGAAAAATGAAAAAGCCATTAGAAATTTTAAAAGATGCGACAGGTGAGGGCTTGAATGCAAAATATTTATTACAATATTTAAATGAAAAATTCAGCAAAGTTTATCAATTATCATAAAATTGGATGGCTACGGTCATCCTTTTTTTACAGGTGATAAAGAATGAATAAATGGATAGCGTATGGAAGTATTGTTTTAGGTGCAACGTTTTGGGGATTAATTGCTTTTTTTGTAAAAGGATTAACAAAATACGGATTTAACTCTATGGAAATTACCGCTATTCGGGCATTAAGTGCACTTATCTTTTTAATCATTTTAGTCTTGGTCAAATATAGAAATGAAGTGAATGTTCAAGTAAAACACTTACCATTATTTATTGGTACAGGAATTTTTAGTATCACGTTTTTTAATTGGTGTTATTTTACAGCCATTGAAGAAATGTCTATCTCTATTGCAGTTATTTTACTATATACAGCGCCAATGTTTGTAGCAGTTTTATCTTATTTTTTCCTTCACGAATCTATGAATCGGAAAAAAATATTAGCGATCATTGGTACAATAATTGGATGTGCTTTTGTGTCAGGAATTACAGATATTTCGAATAGTCAAATAACGATATTTGGTTTGATTGTTGGCTTAGGTTCAGGATTAGGGTATGCGCTATATACCATATTTAGCAAAATTGCATTAAAACATTATTCTCCGTTTTCGATCACTTTGTATACGTTTATCATGGCATCAGCATTTCTAATTCCTTTTACACAACTATGGGAAAAAATTGATTCTTTTTTTCATACAGAAGTTTTCCTTTATTCATTAGGACTAGGATTATTTCCAACTGTTGGGGCATACATGTTATATACTACGGGGCTTAAATATGTGGAGGGGAGTACCGCCTCCATGTTGGCGACTGTTGAACCTATAGCAGCATTTTTATTAGGGGTATTTGTTTATAGTGAAGTTTTATCCTCTTTTCAAATCATCGGAGCATTGCTCATTATAATTTCAGTATTATTTGTCAATTACGAACGAAAGATGGATAAAAAAAATGATATAAGTTTATCATGAAAGATTATGGTAGAAAGATAGTTTAACCATTTGATATAAAAATATTGAGATAATATATGCTGATAATTAGATGGGTTCAAACAAGAAACATTAAAGGCACTCATTATATTTATTATGAGTGCCTTTATATTTTGTATAAATTACCAGAATTTAAATCCTTTTGATCCAGGAGGAGCATTTTCAATTAAATCCATGATAGGAATTGTATATGCAAATAATATTAAAACAAATGTAATACCAAGCCAAAGTTTCCAATTTTCGAAAATAAGTGGTGGTTTATCTGCGCTATCAGCAACTTCTCCAACAGGAAACTCTTGTTGACCTTTTGGAGCAAAGAATGCTAGGTTGATAAAGATAATGATGAATAAGATAATTCCTAAGAAAAGAATTGAGCCCCCAACAGCTTGAGCAATTTGATATGGTATCCAATCTAATGCTTGTTGAGCATCACCATAAGTAGAAAATGCTGAACGTCTAGGTGCACCTGTTAAACCTTGTAGATGCATGGATCCTGACATAAATAACATACCAACTGCCCAAACAATTCCTTGAATAATCCCTAATTTATTCATTGCAGGCGTTAATACACGTCCTGTTAAGTGAGGGATTAGCCAATATGAAATTCCGAAGAAAGTTAAAACGACAGCAGTTGCGACTGTTAAATGGAAATGTCCTGTAACCCAAATGGTATTATGAACAAGTTGGTTTAATTGGTGAGAAGCATTTACAATACCGCCTGCTCCTCCTGGAATGAAAGCTAGCATACCAATAAAAGGTACAACAAATCTAGCATCTTTCCATGGTAAAACTTTTATCCAGCCAAATAAACCTTTTGCTCCTTTGGAACGTCCATATGATTCGAACGTAGCAAATAAGGAGAACGCAGTCATTAATGATGGTATGACTACTAAAAATGTAAGTACTACTTGTATAAACTTCCATGCTGGATCAATACCAGGTTCCACTAGTTGGTGGTGGAATCCGACAGGGATAGAGAAAAGAAGGAACAGAATAAATGATAGTCTTGCAAGAGAATCTGAGAAAATTTTTCCACCAATAATTTTAGGAATAATAGCGTACCAGCACATATAAGCAGGTAGTAACCAGAAATAAACGAGTGGATGACCAAAATACCAGAATAATGTACGGCTTAAAGCAACGTTCACTGTATCAACTAAACCTAAAGACCATGGTAGTAATTGGAATAAAACAGTTGCTGCAACACCTAGTGTAGCTATGACCCATAAGGCGATATTGATGATTACCATAAATGTTAATAATGGTCCAGGTTTTTTTGGATTTAGTTTACGCCAACGGACATAGGCATGAACCATTGCTGCTCCACTAATCCAACTACCTACAACAACTAGCGTTAATCCAATATAATAAATGGCATGAGCTTGGAGAGGTGCATAGAAAGTATATAAGACTGTAGCTTCATTTAATAAAATCATAACAGCTGCCATTGCTGTACCGATTGTCATTGTCCAAAATCCAATCCAACCGGTTCTTCTTGCACCATTTGTGAGTGCTCCAGATGTTTTACTTATAACAGCAAATTGAAAACCCATGATAAAGAACGTTGTCAAAACAAGTCCAAGTAAAACTCCATGTACGGTTAGAATTTGATAATATCCGATCCCTGCAGGAAGCTCAAAACGTCCTGAACGTACTAATGTTTGAAGTAAACCTGCTAAACCACCTAAGGCAAGTGCTGTAAAAGCGACAAAAATATATGCCATTGCTAATTTTGCATCTTTACGGTTGACTTTTTCATTTACCATTAATTCCATATCACTCTACCACCTTAATTTTTGACACCATGAAGTGATGGCCTGTTCCACAATATTCATTACATACAATTAAAAACTCTCCAACTTTATCAAAAGTTGTTACATATTCACTTACATAACCAGGTTCTAGCATCATGTTAATGTTTGTACCAGCAACACCAAATCCGTGTATAACATCTTTTGTTGTAGCAATAACTTTCACTTTTGCTCCAACGGGGATTTCCACTTCTAATGGGTTGTAAGAAAATGCTTGAGCCACATAAACTAACTCATAATCCCAATCTTTTCCTTCCACTTTATTTAGTCCAGGTTTGTCGAAAGGAGCTGTTTCATCTACCTTTTCTGGATCAATGGTTGTTAAACAGCTAGGTGGTTGATTCCCTAAATAAAAGGCACTTACACCTACGATTGATAAGAAAAATAGTAATGAACTAATTCCAAAAATTAACCAAATTTTTTCAAATTTATGCATATGCATTTTGTTTCCCCCCTTTGCTTTTTAGAACCTTGAATTAAATAAAAAGTAAACGCTTAACCAAGTAATAAGAATGAATCCGCCTAAAATGAAAACTGACGTTAATGTTCCTTTTAAGGATGAATGATCTTCTTTCTGAATGTTACGTTTTTTTTCAGGTAAAGAGCTCATTTTTCACACTCTCCTTCCGCCAAATTGATCATTACCTTGTATAGTTTAATAATATGAACACTCACCCCCACATTCTGTGACAAAAATCACATTTCACAACCCTAAATGTGAAAGATTAGTGAATAATACGAAAAGCGAAGGCACATTATAGAACGCCGTATGAACGGGAGGGCTCTCGCACTGAGATAAAGGAAACACGGCGAGGGACGAGCGGTTGTTGACTTATCGTAGGGGAGAGAGGTCATCGTTCACTAGGCGTTCGTGCCGGAGCTGGACATAGAAAAGTGAAGGCGAGCGATAAGTGGCGAATGAACGGGAGACGCTCCTGGACTGAGATAAAGGAAACACGGCGAGGGACGAGCGGTTGTTGACTTATCGTAGGGGAAGGAGAGGATCGTTCACAAGCCACTGCGAGCCGAGCTAGACAATACGAAAAGCGAAGGCACATTATAGAACGCCGTATGAACGGGAGGGGCTCTCGCACTGAGATAAAGGAAACACGGCGAGGGACGAGCTGATGTTGACTTATCGTAGGGGAGAGAGGTCATCGTTCACTAGGCGTTCGTGCCGGAGCTGGACATAGAAAAGCGAAGGCACATTATAGAACGCCGTATGAACGGGGAGACGCTCCTGGACTGAGATAAAGGAAACACGGCGAGGGACGAGCGGTTGTTGACTTATCGTAGGGGAAGGAGAGGATCGTTCACAAGCCACTGTTAACTAAAGCCATTTTATTATCAGAAGGCAGTAAAAAAAGATCTCCATTTGAGATCTTTTAAGAAACGGTTTGAAAATATTGGTTGGTCCATTGAATTGCATCTACATAAATAGAAGATAATTCTTCCTCCCATTTATATGGGTTTTCTAAATCGCAAGAAATCTTATCCCAGTCTGCTCTTTCCATATGTTTAATTATATTTAACGGAATAGAATACTCATTCTTTCCATTTAATAGTGCATCCTTGATGTCTTCTTCTAAAGGTAATTCTTTTAAAATGTCATCCATTTTTCTATGTAAAAGTGTATCAATCAAAGAAAATAAACCAGTAATAAAATAACTAGATTTATTTTGTTCATTACCAAACTTAGATGCATATAATTCACAAAATTTAGCTCGAATTAATGACATTTGCATTAAATCCTGATGAATGTGACTTTGATGTTTTAAATCACGAATGGTTAATACAAAAATCCACTTTTCCATTTCATTAAAACCAAGCAACATGATGGCCTGTTGAATAGATTTTATTTTATGACTGGTCCCATATAGGGGAGAATTAACCATTTTCAATAATTTATAAGATAGAGATACATCTGTTTCAATAATTTTAGCAATCTTTGAAACATTTGGATTCGGATTTTTTAATTCAGACAAAATTAAATGGCACGATTGGAAATTTTCTGGAATATCGTAAGATGACAAGATCTTTGGTTTACTAAAATAATATCCTTGAAAGTAATGAAATCCTTCATTAAAAGCTATTTTATATTCATCCAATGTTTCAATTTTTTCTGCCAAAATTTTTATATCCCACTGCTTGCATTCGCGAATAATTTTATTTCTTATTTCTTCTGTGGTGGATTGAAAATCAACTTTAACAATATCTATATAGGGGAAAAAACGTGATGTAATGAATGGTTGATTGTATATAACGTCATCTAAAACAATAGTGTATCCCTTTCTTTTTAATTCTTTAATGATTTCAATCACATCATCTGTTGGTTCTACATTTTCTAGTATTTCAATCACGATTTGATCGCTTGGAAAGTAAGAAGCGATTCCAAGTTTTAAAAGATTTTCTGTAAAATTTATAAAACATTTTCGATTATCAAATGCATCACATGGTCCTATATTAAAAAAAGTATTAATAATCACATCAGCTGTGGCTTGGTCACCATTTGTATGATCGTACTCATTGAAAAGCGAATCTTTCCGATATAATAGTTCATATGCAATAATTTTTTGTTCTCTATCCAAAATTGGTTGTCTAGCTACAAATACTTTCATATTTCCCCCAAAATACGTGTTCTTTCCTCAAATTTTACTATATTTTTCAATATATTTACAGAAAATTTTATTTTGTAAATATTTGTTGAAATTTAGTCCAAATGACTGATGGTGAGATGAAGCTATTTCATTATAATGAAGGAATAGAAGTATCAATTTTAAAATGGAAAATTATGAATACAAGGGGGATCATATGAGTCATTGGTTAACGCCAGAAGAGATGGCAAAAAAAAGAGAGATGCGAAAAAAATTCATGTATTTGTCTATCCCGCTCATTGGAGCATTAATCGGGGCTGTACTAACATTTGCCATCAATTCTTTATAAATACTTTAGGTCGTTAAATCTAATGAACAATCGGGAAAAAAATGCTATGATTGTCTTATCTTAAAGGAATGTGGACAATGATAGCATTTTTTTGAAAGAGGGATTACATTGAAACTATTAAAAGACCGCATCATTAAGGATGGAATTGTATTAAATGATTCAGTATTAAAAGTAGATCGGTTTTTAAATCATCAAATAGATCCTCAATTAATGATGGAAATTGGAAGAGAATTTGCATATCGATTTTCTTCAAAGCCTATTACAAAGATATTAACGATTGAATCTTCTGGTATTGCTCCCGCATTAATGACTGGATGGGCATTAAATGTTCCTGTTGTTTTTGCTAGGAAAAGAAAGTCTTTAACTATGAACAATGTTTATCAATCAACAGTATTTTCATATACAAAACAAGAAACGAATACTTTAATTGTTTCAAAATCTTTGATGAATAAGAATGAACATTGGTTACTTATTGATGATTTTCTAGCAAACGGTCAAGCTGCACAAGCATTAATTGATATCGTGCAACAATCAGGAGGATTCATAGAAGGAATAGGGATTGTTATTGAAAAGACATTTCAACCTGGAGGCAAACAGTTAAGAGAAAAAGGAATTCATGTTGAGTCGCTAGCTATGATAAAGTCTTTAGAAAATGGAAGAATCATATTTGATGAATAAAAATTGTAACACACCTAATCATTTTTCATATATTAAAAGAAGAGTTGTATTTGTTCCGCTTTTTCAAAGAATTCGATGGAAAATGAATTAGGTGAGTGATTTATATGAAGTATTATTGTGATCATTGTTGTACTATTCACCAACAAAAAGGTGAGTGTATACGTTGCGGAAATGTACATTTAATCCCTATCATTATTGATGTACAACATCAAAAAAGTAAAGAAAAATGAGAAAAGGCTGTAAAAAAATCATTAACAGCCTTTTAATTATTCCACAAAAGATTAGTGGTTTATTATTTTGATAACATAAATATAAGTTGCAGTTCACCAAAATTTTGACATTGAATTGGAATGCAAAACGCTCGATGGAATCCGTATATCTTTGTTTCTCCAACAAAAATCGTTGGAGGTGTTATATCGATCGTTAAATCCTTTGATAGTAGAGTAGCCAAATTTCCGCTAATCATATTTCCTATTTCTCCTGCAAATGACTCCAATATATCTCCTTCAAGTGGAAACCCATACATTTTCTCTCCAATTTGTTGAAAAATCGATGAGTTCCCTTCGATTAAAAGTCTCCCAGATATTTCTCCCGTTAAACCAATTAAAACACCAATCGAATGTTGAAAATAAGGTTGTGTTATTGGCTCTAGTTTCATTATTTGTAATGGAAAAGGAAGTACTTTTTGTACCGAAAGTATGGAACTGTTCAGTAAACGTGTAATTTTTTCATTGATATTCATTGTCGTCCTCCGCGACGTATTTATTTTCAGAATATATTGACATAATACAACAATATCATGCACTTTTCGATATTAATTTAGATAAATTTCGAATAATTCATTTAGACGTGGAAATATTATGTAATAATTATGAAAGAAAGGGGGATTCCATTGCCACAAATCGTATCTGTTTCTTGTATAACCCCCCCGAATAAAGTTTTTCAAAAACAGGTGAAACCTTTTGTTAAACATTTATTTCAGCATTCCTTTAAGGATATTGAGCGTTTATTAAAAATTTTTCAGTCTGGACAAATTGAATCACGTTATTTTGTGAAAGAATTAAACTGGTATGAGAATGATCATTCTTTTCGAGAAAAGAATCATGAGTTTATTGAGTGGGCAACTAAATTAAGTGTGGAAGCAATAATAAAATGCTTAAGTAATAAAGAATTTTTAATATCGACAGTAAAGTATGATGAAATTGATGCTATATTTTTTATTAGTACAACAGGTTTATCCACACCAAGTATCGATGCTCGAATTATGAATGAATTACCTTTTTCTCCACATACAAAAAGAATACCAATATGGGGATTAGGGTGTGCAGGTGGGGTAAGTGGTTTAGCAAGAGCATTTGATTATTGCCTTGCTTATCCAAAAGCAAAAGTTATCGTCTTAACAGTTGAATTATGTAGTTTAACGTTTCAAAAAAATGATCAATCGAAAAGTAATTTAATTGGGGCATCTTTATTTGCCGACGGTGCCGCATGCACATTAATATGTGGGGATCAAGCGCTCGTACCTAAAAGAAAAGATATAAATTATCCTACTATCGTAGATTCATTTTCAACATTATTGCCTCATTCTCTTGATGTCATGGGGTGGGAGGTAAAAGAAGAAGGATTATTTGTTATTTTTTCTAAAGACATTCCTTCTCTTGTAAAAAGACATTTTAAAGACCAAGTTGTTAAGTTTTTAAAAAAACATCATCTCTCTATCGACCAAGTGGACTGTTGGATTGCTCATCCAGGCGGAAAAAAAGTATTAGATGCCTTTGTTGAGGCGTTGGAGATTGAGGAACAAGCCATTCAACCATCAAGGGAAATATTAAAAAACTATGGGAATATGTCTTCAGCCACTGTTATTTACGTATTACAAAATTTTATGAGAACAAAAAGAGAGCAAGGTACGATTGGATTAGCTTGTGCACTAGGTCCGGGATTTTCATCCGAACTTTTACTCGTTAGGTGGGATCCATAATGTACTTTTTTTACACCATGTACATATGGTTAATGATGCAACGAATAGGAGAGTTATTGTTTGCAAAGAGAAATGAAAAACTTCTTTTACAAAAGGGAGCTTTTGAAATAGGTGGAGATCATTATAAATGGATTGTTGGATTACATGTCATGTTTTTCCTTTCACTATTAACAGAAGTTGTTATCTCTTCTTATTCACTATCTAATTTTTGGCCATTATGGTTTAGTATATTTCTTCTTTTACAAATTGGAAGAATATGGACTATATACTCATTGGGAATCCACTGGAATACAAAAGTTATTATTCTTCCTAATGAGAAACCTATTAAAAAAGGGCCATACCGCTATATGAAACATCCCAATTATTTAATCGTTGCCTTGGAATTAATCGTCATTCCATGCCTATTTGAAGCGTATGCTACCATGATTGTTTTTTCACTCATGAATATGATTCTTATGATGATTAGAATTCCACTTGAAGAACAAGGTTTAAACCGATGGATGGAATATGGACAGCATTTTTCTACTCAAATGAGATTTTTCCCAAAATGGAATAGAAAATAAAATAGAATTAATTACAGAGGGAATTCCCTCTTTTTTTATTGTATAGGAACATATACAATTACATTGGACCAAATCTAGCAGCGACTAAGCGTTCACATTCTTTTAGTTCTTGATGAAAATTCAATAAAGATAGGAAAAAATAGAGAAATCGTTTACAATAAAACTAAAAAAAACGTAAGGGGATAGAAATGGTTCAGCACGTATTAACAAAAGACTATGCAAAGCAAGCAATATATTTATATAAAAAATTTCAACATGAAGGTGATTCCATACGTTGCGAGAAAATAAAACAACTCGCAAATAAATTCAATAACGAAGAGAAAGTGATTGCTTTTTGCGGTCACTTTTCAGCCGGAAAATCAAGTATGATCAATAAAATAGTTGGAGAAGATGTTCTTCCATCAAGTCCAATTCCAACAAGTGCAAACTTAGTAAAAGTTTTTAAAGGAAAAGAATCATACGCCAAAGTGAATTTCCACGATGGTAAGGCATTAAAATATTTGGCTCCATATAACATTCATGAAATTAAAAATTACAGTAAAGATGGAGAAAAAATTCATTCATTGGAAATTTCAAGTTCTAATTCTACTCTTCCAAAACAAACAGTTGTCATGGATACTCCAGGAATTGACTCGACCGATGAAGCTCATAAATTGGCAACAGAGTCAGCTCTTTACTTAGCCGATCTTGTTGTGTATGTGATGGACTACAATCATGTTCAATCTGAACAAAATTTTTTATTTACAAAAGAAATGGTTGATCAAAAAAAGCGTCTTATATTAGTAATCAATCAAATAGATAAACATAACGAAAAAGAATTATCTTTTAACCAATTTAAACAATCAGTCATTGATTCATTTGCTTCTTGGGGAGTTAGACCTGACCGTATTTTTTATACAAGCTTAAAAAAGGATGATCATCCGCAAAATGAATATGATAATTTTGTAAAATATTTAGAAGAAAGAATGGCTAAGTTAAATGTAGAGACATCTTTTGAATCTTCCTTACAAATGCTTATCGAAGAACATATTCAATGGAAGTATGAACAGTGGGAAGAAAAGAAATCACTTCTTGAAAATCGTATAATGGAAAATGGTGTTGATGACATAGATTCCTATATTCATGAAAGAGAGCAGTATCAGAGGAAACAAAAAGAGTTAGAACAGTATTTTAATGAAGAATTACAAGCAATTTTAAAAAATGCCTACTTAATGCCATTTCAAACGAGAGAATTAGCTAGGTTGTTTTTAGAGTCCACTCAACCAAATTTTAAAGTAGGGATGTTTTTTGCGAAAAAGAAAACCGAAGAAGTGAAACGGGAAAGGTTTTCTAATTTATTAAACGATTTAAAGGAAAAATTAGACTCACAAATCCATTGGCACATAAAAGAATTACTTTTAACTATTTATAGAAGCTTGCAACTTCAACATCCAATTACGAAAGAGATTGAATATTTTACAATTGAATTGAATGAAAAAGACCTTCTTTCATTAGTAAAAAAAGGTGCACAAGTAAACGGAGATTATGTATTAAACTATACGAATGATTTAGCTGATGTTATTAAGAAATTGGCTAGAAATAAAGCTAATGATTTATTCCAAAGGATGATGAATGAATTTCTTCATCTTTCGAATGAAAAATTCGAAAAAATAGATCAACAATATTTTCTAGCAAATGAACTCAAAGAGGAAATGAAACTTTTACTATCTGAAAAAGAAAACATTCAAACCTATAAAGAAGAGATTCTTCTTTCGTTAAATCTAGGGAAAATTAATATTCAAGATGAGGAGATTCATCGTTTATTCAAAGAATGGAAACAACAAAAAGATATAACAATCATTGAAAGTTCTTTTTCATCAATAGATTTTGACAAACCAAAAGTCGAGCAGACTGAACAATATGAAAATATTGAATTACAAAATGAAAAAGTTTATGACATTGATGAAGAACAAGTAATCTCTACATTAAAAGAAGCAGTTAAACATTTAAGTACAATACCTACATTTAAGCAAATCGTTCAACAACTGAAAGAGAAAACAGATAGACTAGAACAGAGATCATTTACGGTAGCGCTTTTTGGTGCATTTAGTGCTGGAAAATCATCATTTGCCAACGCGTTAATGGGACAGTACGTTCTACCTGTTTCACCAAATCCGACGACAGCTTCAATTAATAAAATTTTACCGCCAACAAGCGAATTTAAGCATGGAACAGCTCGGATTAAATTAAAAAGTCGGGAAATGATTTTTGCTGATATTAACGATGCTTTAAGTAAATTTGATGTTCAAAGTTCAAATTTTCAAGATAGTTTTGAAAAAATTCAGCAAGTTTTAGACACAAAACAAGTGAATCAAAAAAATAAAGCGTATTTCTCTTTTTTAAAAGCGTTTTTGTCTGGATATCCAAATGTTGAAAATCACTTGAATGAAACAATCATTGCTGGATTGGATGAATTTCAACAATTTGTTGCGAAAGAAGAAAAATCTTGCTTTGTTGAATGGATTGAGCTTTATTATGATTGTCCACTTACTCAAATGGGAATTACATTAGTTGACACTCCTGGGGCAGATTCAATCAATGCACGTCATACTGGAGTTGCATTTGAATATATAAAACATTCTGATGCGATTTTATATGTAACGTATTATAATCATGCTTTTTCAAAAGCGGACCGTGAATTTCTCATTCAATTAGGTAGGGTAAAAGATATTTTTGAATTAGATAAAATGTTCTTCATAGTTAATGCTATCGATCTAGCAAATTCAGAAGAAGAACTACAAGGTGTATTATCCTATGTGCGTGAGCAATTGCTTCAATATGGGATTCGAAATGCTAATTTATTTCCAGTTTCAAGTTTACTAGCTATAAAAGAAAAAGAAACGAATGAAAGATTAGGATCTCAAATAGATGCTTTTGAAAATGCTTTCCATCGATTTATTCGAAACGATTTACTCCATATTTCAGTCGAAAAAGCGAAAGAGGAATTTTATCGGGCGTTAAATAGACTTCAAACTATGTTAGAAGAAGCGAAAATGGATGAAGATTCAAAACAACGTCGAATTAAAGCTATTTCCGAAGAAAAAGATCAAGCTCTTGAAATCATAGGTCAATCAACTTCCCATACTATTCAAAATCAATTGAACCAAGAAATAGAAGAACTTACTTTTTATATCAAACAGCGAGTTTTTTATCGATTCCAAGATTTCTTTAAAGAATCGTTTAATCCTTCTATTTTAAAAGGTTCGAGAAATGAAATGAAAGAAGTATTGATGGAGGCATTAAAAGAGCTTATTCAATCATTAAGTTTCGATTTAGCTCAAGAAATGCGTGCAACAACGCTTCGAGTGGAAACCTTTATGAATAAACGATTATTTGAATGGAGAGATATACTGACGGATCAACTAGAGAAAATTAACCCTCAACTCTCTTTTTCTATGATTGAATTGCCGAACATCCAAACACCTGAGTTTAATGAATTATGGGATTATCTTGATATTGCTCGTTTCAAAAAGGCTATGTCGCTATATCGAAATGCCAAATCTTTTTTTGAAGCTGATGAGAAGACATTGATGAAAGAAGAGTTGGAAAAACAACTGAATGAACCTGTAACCGAATATATTCAATCACAAAAGAAATTACTCATTCTTTCATTTGAGCAAAATTTACAGTCTCATTTTGAACATATTACTCACCAATTGTTAAATGAAGTGGAAGACTTTTATGAAAGATCTCTTTTAGCATTAAATCAGATGCTTCAAATAGATGAATTAGAAAAAATTTATGAAACTCTTAAGCAACAATCCATTTAGGAGAAATGACATGAAAAATCGTTTCCACGTATGTGCAACTTGCATACATTTCTCAGCTAACAAATGGAAAAATGGAATGATCTATCAATGCCAAAGACTAGGTTATGAAACGAAACCAAATTATTCATTTTCTTGTTGGCAACCTAAAGAACATGTGAAAAAATTGATGGCGAAAGAAAAAAGGGGGGATTGATATGTCGTCCATCATCGATGTTGACCAATTAAAAAAGTGGATGGAAGAAAAAGCAGAAAATTTGACGATTATCGATTGTCGTTTTGATTTAAGCGACCCAACTTGGGGTGAACAAGAATATAAAAAAGGTCATATCCCTGGATCTATTTATGCGCATTTAGAACGGGATTTATCAGGAAAAGTAGGTGAACATGGGGGGCGACATCCATTACCGGATGATCAAGAGTTTGAAACATTCGTTCAAAAGTGCGGAATAACGAAAAATCGTATAGTCGTTGTTTATGATCAAGGAGGAGCAGCGTTTTCTAGTAGACTTTGGTGGATGCTTAAATATGCTGGTATCGAACATGTTTTTGTTTTAAACGGTGGGTATGATTCTTGGATCAAAGCGGGAAATCCAATAAGTACTGTTGAACCGAACATCACTCCTTCTTCCTTTCAAATAGAGAAGAATGATCGATTAATTGCACAATACCATGAAGTGAAAGAGGTCGTAGAAAAGGGGAAAAAAGATGTAATTTTAATCGATTCCCGTGAAGAAAAAAGATATAAAGGGGAATTTGAACCGATCGATCACAAAGCAGGTCACATCCCGGGGGCTGTCAACTATCCGTGGATGGAAGGATTAGAAGAAAAACAATTTGCACCAATTGAGAAACAAAAAAGAAGATTTTCTTCAATTGATCCAAATAAGGAAATCATTGTTTATTGTGGTTCAGGTGTTACTGCTACTCCAAACGTGTTATTATTAAACGAAGCAGGTTTTAAAAATGTAAAATTGTATGTGGGCAGTTTTAGCGATTGGATTTCTTATAAGGAAAATAACATTGAAACAAATTGAGGTGAACTTTTTGCAATCAAATCCCAATAAATTATTACTAATAGATGGAATGGCCTTATTATTCCGTTCATTTTATGCAACGGCTGTATCAGGGCAATTTATGGTTAACAATAAAGGTATCCCGACGAATGCTGTGAATGGTTATTTAAAACATCTATTAATAGCTATTTCTCATTTTAACCCTTCTCACGTAGCTGTTTGCTGGGATATGGGAAGCACTACCTTTCGAAATGAAATGTTTGATGATTACAAAGCTAACCGTTCGAGTGCACCGGAAGAACTTATTCCACAATTTGATATAGCCAAAGAGGTAACAGATGCTTTTCATATTCCGAACGTTGGTGTAGAAGGATATGAAGCAGATGACTGCATTGGGACGATTTCTAAAACGTATCATCATGACGCACAGGTATATATTCTAACGGGGGATCATGATATTTTACAATTATTAGACGAAAATATTTATGTATCCATAATGAAAAAAGGTTTTGGAAATTATGAGTTTTATACACATCAAAAATTTTTAGAGGAAAAAGGTTTTCATCCAAAACAATTTATTGATGTAAAAGGATTAATGGGAGATTCTAGTGATAATTATCCAGGTGTCCGTGGCATCGGACCGAAAACGGCTGAGAAATTAATAAAAGAGTTTGGCAGCGTTCATCAATTACTCGATTCTCTCCATTTATTAACACCTTCACAAAGGAAAAAAATCGAAGAAGATCGGGAAATACTACTCTTATCCCGTCAATTGGCGAAAATTAAATGTGACGTCCCAATTCAGTTTAATTTCGAAGAGTCAAAACTATCTATTGATGTGGATGAAGTCAGAAATCGATTACATCAATTAGATATTAAAGGTAAAACAAGTATTATTCACTCAGTTGAACAAATTCATATGAAAATCACAGCTGTATAGACAAAGGAAATTTTTACTTATCTTAAAGTGCTTTCATTTAAATGTACATCAATAATTGTAAAAAATTACTTGATGAGGTCAATAAACGTAAGAAAAAGGATAGATGAACTTAGAAAATAATCATGTTCATCTATCCTTAAATTTTTTTCAATCACTACAATTAATAAATGTTTATATTTTTGTATTTTTCTTTTTGGCGATGTTTTCAAGTTCACTTTTCGTATTTTCTGTCAAAACATCTTCAGCATACCCTTGAGGATTGACACCAGACTTAGTGTTTCCTCTATTTTTATGATTTTTCTTGCTCATGATAATTCCCTCCATCCATTTATTCAATGGTATTATTCACGTTATTGAAACAAATATGTATGGGGAAATTCTTAGAATTTAAGTTAGTGTTAAACTAGATTTACCTTTCTTTTTCCATGGAATTTCTGAAAAGACCATTCCTACAAAAATACAAATACATCCGATTAAACCGGCAATATGCAAACGTTCTCCAACCCAAATAAATGCTGTGAATGCAGCAAAAACTGGCTCCATAGCAAAAATTAATGCAGTATGGGATGGACTCGTGTACTTTTGGACATAGGTTTGAATAAAAAAGGAGAGTGCACTTGCCAATATACCTGTAATTAGTAAAGCAAAGATGACCTCCATATTTAATACAACATTAGAATGGAATACTGATTCCCATTTTTCAAAACTAAATGAACATATGGAAGATAAGATGGTTATCGTTGTCATTTGAATAACTGTTAGCAATAGAGCAGGATATAACTTTGTATATTGCCCAGTCCAAATAATATGAAAAGAAAATCCGATCGCACAAATAAAGACAAACACATCGCCTATATTTACTCCAACCGGTCCGGTCATTGTTAATAAATATAATCCAATGGTAGCAACACATATTCCTGACAAAGCGAATGGAGTTAATTTTTGCTTAAAGAAAAACCATGTGAACAATGGAACTAAAACAACACTTAAACCAGTAATAAATCCAGCTTTAGAACTCGTCGTATATAAAAGACCAATCGTTTGAAATGCATATCCAATAAATAGCCAAAAACCTAAAATACCTCCAGCTAAAATAACGTTTTTATTTAATAATAAAAGTTGTTTTCGTTGGAAAAATATAAGCCAAAGCCATAATAGAATTGAGGCAATGAAAAACCGTATAGCATTAAACGTATGGGGTTCTAAAAAAGAGATGGCATTTTGAACTACAACAAATGTTGAACCCCAAATAAAAGCGACAAATAACAAAGAAATATCCGCAAAAAATTTATTTTTATGCAAAGAATACCTCTCCCTTAAAACATTATGTATTAGAAACAATTGCACTTCTTGCTAATTCATCGGCATTTTTATTTTCCTTAGATGGTATCCATTTAATAAAAAATAAGTCAAAATTCTGAATATAACCTTGTGCTTTTTCTAAATAAGGACGAAATAATGTGTTTTTTACAAATTCTTTTTCCACCGCATCACATACAAGTTTTGAATCTGTACGAAATGAAACGATAGAAAATTTTTGTTCCATACAAATTTCTAAAGCTTTTATAAAAGCGATAAACTCTGCTTCATGATTATTATAAACCCCTATCGGAAGGGAATATCTCCATTGCTTTGCACCATCTTTTATATATATGCCAACTCCGCTAGGACCAGGATTTCCTTTGGAAGCACCATCAAAATAGACTTCAATCATGTAACTATTCCTTTCTAAATCAATTATTACTATAAAGATATTATACTTTAATGACAAAAAAGTGAAAAAAAATGAGAGGCAGGTCCTCTCATTTAAAAAGCGGTTTTTTATTCATTCTTTTTGCCATATATCCAAATGGAGTATCAAGAACAGCAATAATGAATTTTAATACATATGTGGTAATAAAGATATCCATCCATACATCAAATGAATAAACACCAATAAAGGCTACACTAGTAAATACGAGTGTATCTATTAATTGACTGATCATTGTACTCCCATTGTTTCGAATCCAAAATTGCGAATCTTTAGGGAAAAGCTTTTTAAAAAAGCTGAATAAGTAAACATCAAGCATTTGGCTTATAATATAAGCTAGTAGGCTACCAGCGGCAATTCTAGGAGTTAGACTGAAAATCGTTTCAAGTGATTCATGTGCAATATCAAATTCACTTGGTTGAAACAGTAAAACCATTTGCATGATAACCGTCATCATAAGTAAGGTTGTGAAACCAATCCAAACCGCTTTTTTTGCTTCATTTTTTCCGTATTTTTCATTTAGGATATCTGTTACGAGAAAGGCAGACCCGTAAATGGAATTTCCTAATGTTGCGGTTAAATGAAAGATTTCGATTGTTTTAACAACCTGAATATTTGCAAGGACGGTTGAAAAACCAACCCAAACAAATAATCCTGTTCGTCCAAAAAGTCGATAAATAATAAGGACGAATGATAAATTAACAATTGCAAAAATAAGTCCTAACCATTCATTAAACATTTTTATTCCTCCTGTAGTTTTGATAACGCGGGAGTTCTCGAACCGCGATAGGATGTATTCAATTGTCAACAACCATTATAACGATTAATTGAAAAAATTTATATAGTTTGAAAAAAAGTCTAATTTTTCAAAAAGGTGATGAAATATACATGAAAGTACAAATTGAATGGAAATATCCATATAAGAAAAAGGAAAAGAAATCATTTATTTCTGAATGGATGGATCAAACAGAAGCTCTTCAAATTGCCCAGCAACTAGAAAAAATGTCTCCCCAATCAGAATGTATTTTTCATGAAGAAACAGGAATTACATGGACAAAAAAAGAATTTAAAAAGCTTCTAGAAAAATCTGTAGGAAAACCTAGTCAGTTAACGTTATTTTTTGACGGCAATTATCATCGACATTCTCAAACCGCTGGAATAGGTGTTGTCCTATATTATCAACAAGATTCTAAATCCATACGTCAAAGATGGAATGAACGTTTAGAAGGACTAATAAATAATAATGAAGCTGAATATGCAGCTTTATATTTTGGTTTACAAAAAGTTGAGGAATTAGGAATCACAGGAGAAAAGCTAACGATTAAAGGCGATAGTCATGGGGTATTAATGCAATTAAAAGGGGAATGGCCATGCTTCGAGGAAGATTTAAATCGCTGGTTAGATAAAATTGAGGAAAAAATATCTCAACTAAAACTTTATCCCGAGTATATTCCAATTATGAGAAATGAAAATAAAGAAGCGGATCAATTAGCATCGCAAGCTTTGGCAGGAATAAAAATTGAAAGTAAAAGAGATGATGGATAACATGAAACTTTCGCTTAAAAGAAAAAAACTGTTTTATTCAGTTGATACATTATTGACCACATACTGTAAAGGGTGTCTCATATATAAGCATTTAAAAAATGAAAAAGGAAAATGTTCTGCCCACAAATTTTGTATTACCCAATGTACGGTGGGTGATCAAATTCAAGAATTGGGTAAAAAGATCATTTCGTTAAAAGGATCAAAAGAATAGAAAATATAACAATAAGAAAAGGCTGGCTAAGTTGCCAGCCTGTATATTTTAGTTTTGTTGTTTTTCCAAAATTATAATTTTACTACGTTAGCAGCTTGAGGTCCACGGTTTCCTTCAACGATTTCAAAAGAAACTTCTTGACCTTCTTCTAATGATTTAAATCCTTCACCTTGGATTGCAGTGAAGTGAACGAATACATCGTCTCCGCCTTCAACTTCAATAAAACCATAGCCTTTCTCATTGTTAAACCATTTTACTTTACCGTTTTGCATATTTCTTCCTCCTAAATCTTTGACACAATGAATGTGTCACATAAAATAATCATCATAAAACAGAATATATCAGCACAAGAGGCGGAGATATTCAGTTTTAGATGTTATTAATATACATCAGTTTACCATTAGAGTCAAGATTTTCAAGAATATTCTTTGATTTTTGCAAGTGACAAATGAATATTCAAAAGGAAGGCAATTCATCCATAGATACATATTCCCCTTCTTCAAACGATTGTATAATGGGAATTTCCGATTGGGTATTATAAATGATTTCTGCACCCATAATGTTACCATTTTCAATTTCAGCAACTGCTTTACGATAAGAAATAATTCTTCCGCTTGAAGTTTGGAAATTAATGATATTTCCAAATGCATTTTTCTGGCAAGCTACAATTTTTTCTGTCATTGATAAACTCCTTTTCTTTTATTTAAAATTTATTGTTACCAAAAATTTTTATTTTTAATAACAAAAAATAAAAACTGCTCCCTTATTATGAGAACAGTTAATGGATTCATATTTAATTTGTATGTTCGTATTGAAAGCAATCCTTTATGATTTCATTGACAATAATTTTGGATGAATGGGGTTGATAAATATTTTTTAACGCCATTTTCATCGCTTTTTGTTTTTCTTCATTATGAATAAGTTCTTCTACTGCATTGATCGTTTCTTTCACATTGTTAGCAATTTTACCTGCACCAGATTGTTCAAAAAATTGAGCATTCTCTTTTTCTTGACCAGGTATCGGTTTATATAGGATTAAAGGCGTTTCTTTAGAAGCAGCTTCTGTAATTGAAATACCTCCAGGTTTAGTTATCATACAGTAAGATACTTCAAATATTTCATGAATATCTTCAACATATTGAAGTAGCCTAATTTTATCTCCATAAACAGTTTGTAGCGGGAAAAGTTTTTGGTATAACGTATCATTGTTTCCACATATAACAATAATTTGAGCCTCTTTTAATTTCAGAAGTCCTTCACAAATTTTATCAGTATTTTTTAGTAAACCGCTAGCTCCAGCTAGAACGGTAACAATTTTCGAATCTTTAAAAAGGTGATACTTTTTATAAATGTAATCTTTACTTACCTTTTTTTCAAAATTTGATCGAATAGGAATACCGCTAATGACAATCTTATCTTCAGAAACACCGTGTTTTAATAATTTTTCTTTAACGTTTACCGAAGCTGCAAAATATTTATCGATATACGGATGAACCCAAAGGGAATGTAAGCAGTAATCAGTAATGACCGTATATGTTGGAATAGAATAATGATCTTTGTTTCGTAAGTAGGGAGCAGCGAGTAAAGGAAAAGTAGTAATGATACATTGTGGGTGATGAAGATGAATAAGTTCTTTTACTCTAGATCTACCTAAATGTTGTAAAAAGTATGATAATCCGGTATGTGAAAATTTATCCGTTCCATAATAAAAAGCTTTATAAACAGGACTTCCATATTTAAAACCTTTAAATAATAAGGATCGAGTGATGGTCGCAGCAATTGGATAAGATTCTGCATATAAATCTGAAAAAACGACTTTATTAATCCCTTGTCGGTAAAACTCGTCTTCGATGGATTTTGCGGCTTGATGGTGTCCGTTACCGTAACTAGCTGATAAAATTAAGACTGTTGAACTCATCCCCGACTCCCTCCTTTACCCAAGAAAAATCTCTATAAAAAACTACTTTATTTGTAAAATAAATTCTATTTTTATATAACAAATATTTTCTTAAATTATATAGGAAAGGGAAGAAACTGCCAATAAAAAATTTTATCATACATTTTCATCTAAACATGAGAAAAGGTAAAATATAGTTGTAATGATTAAATATAAAGGATGATAGCATGTTTGATCCTACAGCTTTTGATAATTTAAAAGTTGTACTCGAAGGCATCGTGTACGACATGGATTTAAACGGTATGATTCAAATTTTAGATAGAAATGATTTTGTTAATATTGCAAAAATGGAAAGAACGTATAATATATCCTTCTCATTAAATGATGTATCTCAACATAAGACTATTACTGTATGTTTACAACTTCATTTTTCATTTGAAGATCATTATGATGAATTAGTGATAAAGAAAGATTCATTACGGTGTACATATACAATTAGTTATCAAATACCAGAGGTTTTGGACGACATTACAGATAAACGTGTCCGAAAGCTACTAAACCGGTATTACCATCAAGTGAACGTAAAAAAAATTCATATGGAAAAAAACTTAGAAAATGAATTGTTTATGGAACTGATAGTCTTCGACTTTATTGGCGAAACAGATGTTGATAAATTAAGAGATTCCGTTCAAAAATCAATATCTGTAATACAAGAATTAACAAACCTCATCCAATCAACGGAGGAAGAAAAATGATCGAAATCATAAAAAAAACTGAAAGCTTTGTATACGAACAACATAAAAATGATTCTTCCGGTCATGATTGGTATCATATTGATAGAGTTCGAAATTTAGCGAAAAAAATTGCGACTATGGAAGAAAAAGGGGATTTGTTTGTTATCGAAATGGCCGCTTTATTACATGATATATCAGATCCTAAATTAAATTCTTCCAAAGATGCCGGAAAAAAGAAACTATTAAATTTTCTTGACACAATCAACATAGACGTTCATGTAAAAGATTGTATTTTGGAAATCATCGAGTCTATATCATTTAAAGGTGGACATGAACGAAAACTTGCAACGATAGAGGCAAAAATTGTTCGTGATGCTGACCGATTAGATGCTATTGGTGCGATAGGGATTGCAAGAGCTTTTGCGTTCGCAGGCCATAAAGGTAATCCTATTTATGATCCAAAATATGAAGTAAGAAAAAACATGAGTGAAGAAGAATATCGAACGAATCAAACATCAGCCATTCATCATTTTTATGAAAAACTGCTTAAATTGAAAGATTTGATGCTAACGGAAAGCGGGAAACAATTGGCTGAGGGTCGACATAAGTTTTTAGAACAATTTTTAAATCAATTTTATAAAGAGTGGAATGGAGAACAATGAGAATTTATCGAGGGGAAAGTATTAGTAAGTCATATGGTGAAAAAGTTTTATTTCAAGGAATTAATTTTTCGATTGGAGAAAAAGAACGAATTGGATTAATCGGGATAAACGGAACTGGGAAATCAACGTTATTAAAAATTATTGCACAAAAGGAAGAGGCAGATTCTGGCCGATTTGAACATCCGAAAGATTATAAAATTACACTATTAGATCAACAACCTATATTTAATAATGATGCGACTATTTTAGAACAAGTATTATCTATAGATGATGAAATCAATAAACTCATCCATCAATATGAAAAAACATTAATAGAATTAAACAATTGTCCGAATGATCGTAATATCCAAGATAGATTATTTCATTTACAAGCAAAAATGGATCAACGAAATGCTTGGGAACGGAATGCAAAAGTAAAATCAATTTTAACGAAATTAGGACTCCATGATTTCAATCAAAAAATTTCTCATTTATCTGGTGGGCAAAAAAAGCGTGTCGCATTAGCTCAAGTATTAATTCAAGAAGTAGACCTACTTATTTTAGATGAACCGACAAACCATTTAGATTATGAGCTTATTCAATGGCTACAGGAAGAATTACAAACATATAAAGGTTCTGTATTGTTCGTTACGCATGACCGATATTTTCTTGACCAAACGGCTAATAAAATTTTCGAATTAACGAGTGGAAAATTATATGAATATCCTGGTAATTATCAGGCATATTTAGAAGCTAAAGCCACTCGGGAATTAGTAGAGGCAAAACAATTTGAGAAACAGAAAAGTTTATATAAAAAAGAATTGGAATGGATTCGTAGAGGTGCAAAAGCACGAACAACGAAACAAAAAGCAAGAATTCAACGTTTTGAACAATTAGAAGAAAATCTTTCAAATCAAATTCAAAAAGAAACGTTGGAAATATCACTCTCATCGAAACGTCTTGGAAAGCAAGTCATTGAAATGAAGAATGGGTATAAAAAATATGATTCAAAGAAAATTTTAGAAGATTTTAATTTAATTGTTCAACAAAATGATCGTATTGGGATTGTCGGTCAAAACGGCAGCGGGAAATCAACTTTTTTAAATATCATTGCCGGTAAAGAAACATTAGATCATGGGATGATAACGATTGGTCAAACCGTAAAAATGGCTTACTATCGTCAACAAACAGAAGATATCGTTGATAAAAAAAGAGTCATTGAATATTTGAAAGAAACGAGTGAAGTTATAAAAACAATTGATGGAACAATGATTAGTGCATCCCAAATGTTAGAACGATTCCTGTTTCCTTCTTACATGCATGGTGTTCCGATATACAAACTTTCAGGCGGAGAGAAAAAACGATTATATTTATTAAAATTGTTAATGGAACAACCGAATGTATTATTGCTTGATGAGCCAACGAACGATTTAGATACGGAAACTCTAACCGTTCTTGAAGATTATTTAGATCAATTTTCAGGTGTAGTTATCACAGTTTCACATGATCGATACTTTTTAGATAAAGTTTGTGACCAACTGCTCATTTTTTCAGGTGACGGAAAAATAGAAAAATATTATGGCTCCTATACGGATTATTTGAATACTAATACAAAAAAAGAGAAAAAAGTGAATAAAGAAGAAAAAGCAATCCCTGCCCAACAAGAAAAGAAGAAAAAAAAGAAATTAAGTTTTAAAGAACAGAAAGAATGGGAAGAAATCCATGATAGGATTGCTCTATTAGAAAAAGAAATAGAACAACTACAAGATGAGATAACAAAAGAAGTTACAAACTATGAAAAACTTCAACAGTTGATGAAAGAAGCGGATGAAAAGAATAAACAATTAGAAGAACTTATCGAACGTTGGACATACTTAGCTGAAATTATGGAACAGCAATAAACGTCTTTTTTGAAGTTCGATTCATAAAGCGATAAGATAAAGGAAAGAAAATTGTTTGTAGTGAGAGGAGAATGTTTGGTGGAAATTAAATCAATTGAACCGACTCCAAGTCCGAATACGATGAAAATTATATTAAATCAAGAGTTGGAAGCTGGGATAAGGAATAATTACAATAAAGAAAATATGAAAGAGGCTCCTCCAAAAATTCAAGCGATTTTACAAATTGAAGGGGTTAAGGGAGTTTATCATGTGGCGGATTTCTTAGCGGTCGAACGAAACGCTAAGTATGATTGGAAAGACATTCTATCGAGAGTTCGTCAAGTTTTTGGTGAAGCTAAAGAAACTAATATAGAAGAACGTAAACTAATCGATGATTTTGGTGAAGTTCAAGTTCAAGTGCAATTTTTTAAAGATATACCTCTACAAGTAAAATTGACAGATGGAACGGAAGAAAAGCGTTACGGACTACCAGAGCGCTTTATTGAAGCAATGAAAAAGGCACAACTTGAGGATGACAACTACATTCTTTTACGAAAATGGGTAGATCAAGGTGTTCGTTATGGTGATTTTGATGAAATAGGACATGATATAGTCGAGGAATTAAATGCTGCATATCCTGATGAGCGTCTCAATCATTTAGTAAACCGTGCACGTAATCCTGAATATGCAAAAACAGTAAAACGTACAAAAATTAAAGTTACATTGGACATGTTAGATGATCCAGATTGGAAAAAAAGGTACCAACTTTTAGAACAAATGCCAGATCCTACTTTAGAAGATTTACCTGTATTAGAAAAAGCATTAGAAGATGAAAAAGCTTCGATTCGAAGACTTGCAACGGTATATTTAGGTATGATTGAAGATGTTAAAGTACTGCCATATTTGTATAAAGCGCTAAAAGATAAAAGTGTAACAGTGCGAAGAACGGCTGGGGATTGCTTATCAGATTTAGGTTTTAAAGAAGCCATCCCGCAAATGACAGAAGCACTTAAAGATGAAAGCAAACTTGTTCGATGGAGAGCAGCGATGTTTTTATACGAAGTAGGAGATGAAACAGCACTTCCTGCTTTAAAAGAAGCTGAAAATGATCCTGAATTTGAAGTTGCGTTACAAGTGAAAATGGCGATTGAACGTATTGAAGGTGGTTCTGAGGCTAAAGGTTCCGTTTGGAAGCAGATGACCGAGGCAAGAAAACAACAGTAATAGGAGTGATAAACAGTGTCAATGGCATATGAGGAATATATGAAACAATTAGTAAAACCAATGCGAGAAGAGCTAACGAATGCTGGATTTAAAGAACTTACAACCGAAGATGAAGTTGTAGAGTTTATGGAACAACAAAACAACTCTACTACTTTTGTTTTCGTCAATTCTGTTTGTGGCTGTGCGGCTGGATTAGCTAGACCTGCAGCTGTTCAAGCCATTATTAGTTCAAATAAAAAACCAGATCATTTAGTGACAGTTTTTGCCGGTCAAGACCGAGAAGCAACGGCAAAGATGAGAGAATATTTTACAGGTTATGAACCTTCATCGCCTTCCATGGCCTTATTAAAAGGAAAAGAAGTCGTTCACTTTATTCCGAGAGAAGAAATTGAAGATCATGCATTAGGAGATATTATTGAAAATATTAAACAAGCGTTTGAAAAATATTGTGAATAATTGACAGTATACTGTTAAGGTCTATTAAAATGGTATAGATGAAAATAGTACATTTCCAATGGTTAATTAATAAATGGATATTTGTTGAAAAAAGGGGCTATTTATTAAAGCCCCTTTTTCTTGATGGAGGAAAAATCATGTATATAACAACGTCGGGGCGAACCAATCCTTCGTTAATAATGAAGGCAAAACAACTTAGCCAAGCATGGGGTATACCTTATTTGGAACGAAATAAAAGAACGATTCAACAAATACAATCCGAGTTGCCTGTAGACATCATTGTTGTCGGAAAAGAAAGGATTGAAATCTATTTTTACGGTAATCGAAAGCCTATGTTTTTTCATCCTAACTCCGCTATGTTTCGTATAAAACGTATCATGAAAGGGGAGAGGGACCCATTGATTGATGCTTGCAATCTGGAAGAAGGATCTACTTTTCTAGATTGTACATTAGGCCTTGCTTCTGATAGCATTGTCGCAAGTTTTATTGTAGGGAACGTTGGCAAAGTTGTTGGCATAGAAAAAAATGAATTGATTTTCAGATTGGTAAAAGAGGGATTATTGCAGTGGAAAACAAATATGGATCCGATTGATGAAGCAATGAAAAGAATAGAAGTTTTACAAGGAGACCACCTGCAAATTTTAAAGTCATTAGACGATAACAGTTTTGATTGCGTTTATTTTGATCCAATGTTTGAAGAAAGTATCGATGAATCAGATGGAATTCGTTCGATAAAAGCAATTGCATCAAGATTACCACTAACGATCGAACATATAAAAGAAGCAAAGCGTGTAGCTAGGCATCGAGTCGTTTTAAAAGATCATTACCGGAGTGAACGTTTTAAAGTTTTTCGATTTCAACAATTAATTCGAAAAACTTCTAAATTTCATTATGGTATCATTGATGTATAAAGTTTCTTCAAAATTATAAAAATAAAATTTTTAAAAAATTCTTTAAAATCATGTATAATAGATAAAAAGAGTTTGAAAGGATCTAGACAATGAAACATTGGATGAAAAATATATTTATTACGTTTGTTACTGTTATCACGTTTGGATTAGTTACACCATTTCAGTCTTATGCTTCAAATGATAGAGTTTCAGATACTCAAGATGAATCAAACGATCATCAGCAAGTTGAAATAAAGAAGATTCAAAGTATTACCCAAGAGGAACTTTATGAACATTTCATAGAAAAAGCAAAAGCCCAATCTTATATAAAATTTGGTGAAAAGATTCTTTTACAAATAGAAAAGCCTTTTCAACATGAAATATTGCCAGCAATAGAAAATGCGATCAGCGAAATTTTGGAGCAGATTCCTTCAGAAGAACTTTCGAATCTAGCTATTACTGAGTGGCCTGGTGACCAATATCATGAAAAAATTTTCAATATCTATAATCGAGTAACTTTAAAAGATATTGCTCGTTTTCATGTAAGTAGGCTTCATATTCCTAAAGAAGGATTTGTTTTTCAATTTCATTACCATATGAATCAAGATCGGTTTGAAAAACATTATGATTTAGGAAGTATCTATTGGGGAAAAAATCAGCCACCTAAATGGATGAGTGGAAAATAAACTTTCTCATAAATTCAGACTTTAAGCTCAATGTTCTGATATCTTTTTATGTTATAATTTAATAGAATTTTTCTTAGAGAGGAATAGACAGCATGAAACGAACATCATACATCATCAGTTTCGCGTTTTTATTATTATTTGTACAGCAATCAGAAGCAGCAAGTGATGGTGTTTGGTTGAAAGATGTTCCTCCATCTTCTTTATTGGCACAATTGCCTCTTCAGTCAAAAGAATATTTGGATTCTATTATTCTACTTCCACATACCCCGTTTAATGAACGAGAAGCTGGGGAAATGATTAAAAGAATTGATCGAATCCCATCATCGATTTTAAAGAAAATGGCTATAAATAAAATTAAAATTCGGTTATTTGATGGAAAATTAACAGATTTACCGACAGCCAGACATTTAAAAGGGGTCACTCCTAGGGGGTACACAAATACCTCGACCACATGGGATGATGTTCCAGGTGCTGGTGGATCGGATGTGGTGATGATAAAAATTGGTCATAGCGAAAAAGGAAAAGGTCATGGTTCCGTAAATTTAGAATTGCATGAACTTGCTCATACATTAGATAAAATGGTTTTTCAAGGTATTCGATACGATCAAACGTTTAAACATATTTGGAAACTTGAAGCTTCTAAAGTCTTTGGAAATCATGCATATTTTTTACGATATCCAGAAGAATATTTTGCTGAAACATTTGCGATGTATTATGCTAATGAAGAATCTCACTTTCTATTAAAAACATTAGCTCCAAATACTTTTAAATATATTCAACAATTAAAATAATAGATGGGAGAACAGAAATGAAGCAATACTTACAATTATGTGAACATATTTTAAAGAACGGAACTAAAAAGGAAGATCGAACTGGTACAGGTACGATTAGTACGTTTGGCTACCAAATGAGATTTGATTTAATGGAAGGGTTCCCACTTCTGACAACAAAAAAATTGCATCTAAAATCGATTATTTATGAGCTTTTATGGTTTCTAAATGGTGATACAAATGTAAAATATTTGCAAGATCATGGTGTGCGTATTTGGAATGAATGGGCTGATGAAAATGGAGATCTCGGTCCAATTTATGGTCACCAATGGCGTTCATGGACGACTAAAACAGGAGAAACGATTGATCAAATTAGTGAAGTCATAGATCAAATCAAAAATAATCCTGATTCTCGTCGATTAATCGTAAATGCATGGAATGTTGGTGATTTAAAAGAAATGGCTCTCCCTCCATGTCATTGTTTCTTTCAATTTTATGTAGCGGACGGGAAATTATCATGCCAATTATATCAACGCTCTGCAGATGTATTTTTAGGCGTTCCTTTTAATATTGCCTCTTATGCACTACTTACAATGATGATTGCTCAAGTTTGTGACTTACAACCGGGTGAGTTTATTCATACAATTGGTGATGCTCATATATACTTAAACCATTTGGAACAAGTGAAACTACAATTAACAAGAGAACCTCGTCCATTACCGACGATGAAAATCAATCCAACTGTAAAAGATATCTTTTCATTCCAATATGAAGATTTTGTCCTTGAAAATTATCATCCTCACCCACATATAAAAGGAGAAGTTAGCGTATGATATCTTTACTATGGGCTATGGGAAAAAATCGTGTCATTGGAAAGAATAACGATCTACCATGGCGACTACCAGCTGATTTAAAATATTTTAAACAAATAACGATGGGTCATCCAGTAGCGATGGGTAGGAAAACGTTTGAATCGATTGGAAAAAAGCTTCCTGGGAGAGAAAATATTATCATAACACGGAATGCCGATTTTCATGTGGAAGAATGCACTGTTTTACATTCAATTGAAGAGTTATTAACGTATAGTCAACATTTCGATGAATTATTTGTTATTGGTGGCGCGGATATTTTTGAGCAATGTTTACCATATGCCGGTCGTTTATATGTGACATATATACATGAAAATTTTGATGGAGATACTTTTTTTCCGAACTTTTCCTTCCAAGATTGGGTGGAAATCTCCCGAAAAAAAGGCTTAAAAGATGAAAAAAATCCTTTTGATTATGAATTTGTAGTCTACGAACGTAGAAAATAAAACAGCAGTCAGTTGATTGCTGTTTTTTATATATATAAATGAGGTGATCTCATGTGTGGAAGATTTACTTTAACGGTTCATCCAGAAGAATTAATGGAACAATTTTCTTTGGATTTATTTCCAGATGATTTTCAATTTCGCTATAACATAGCTCCAACACAACCCATATTAACGGCTGTTCAAAAGGAAGGAAAAAGGAGAGCCGGTTATATTCATTGGGGGTTAGTACCATCTTGGGTAAAAGAACCAAAGAATTGGAAACCTTTAATTAATGCTCGCTCAGAAACTGTTCATGAAAAGGCAAGTTTTAAACATTTATTAAATAAACGTCGATGTATAATTTTTGCAGATAGTTTTTATGAGTGGAAAAAAAGTAAAGATGGACATAAAGTTCCTTATCGTATCTTTTTAAAAAGTAAAAAACCTTTTGCCTTTGCTGGTTTATGGGATCGAAACCATTCGAATCGACATCCGATAACATGTACAATTTTAACAACAAAAGCTAATCACATTATCCAAGAAGTACATGATCGAATGCCTGTCATCTTTACTGATGAAGTAGCTATTCAAAAATGGTTAAATGTTGAAGAACACCCATTTGATGAATTAACCTCTTTAATGGCTCCAATAGAAAGTGAATGGATGGAAAAATACGTCGTTTCTTCTATCGTCAATAACACTAGAAATGATAATGAGAAATGTATCGAACCGATAGTTTGATTTTTGAAGGAAAATGTCACATACTTGTTGAATTTCATGTTTTCACAAAAGATTGGTCATAGTATAATTAGGGATAACTGTTTTTAAGGATGTGACCAATTTGTCAAAAGTAAAAATTGTAACTGATTCAACGGTAGATTTCTCATTGGAACGATTAAAAGAGCAAGGTGTACATATCGTTCCGCTATCTATCCAGATGAACGGAAAATCATATTTAGATCGAATTGAAATTTCTCCCACAGAATTTATGGAAAAAATGAAATTATCGAATGAATTGCCAAAAAGTTCACAACCTTCCATTGGGACTTTTATAGATTTATATAATAAACTTGGTGAAGATGGAAGTGAGATTATTTCTATTCATATGACTGGTGGAATGAGCGGTACAGTTCAGACAGCTCAATTAGCGGCAGAAATGAGTACATCTAAAGTAACGGTTGTAGATTCCAAATTTATATCGAGAGCCTTATATTTTCAAGTTTCCGAGGCAGCAAAGTTAGCAAAAGAAGGGAAGTCTGTAAAAGAAATTGTTAACCGTCTTAGTGAAATTCGCCAAGCAACGAAATTATTTGTCGTTGTCGACACATTAGAAAATTTAGTAAAAGGCGGAAGAATTGGAAAAGCTAAGGCGTTTATCGGTTCTTTATTAAATATTAAACCAATTGCTACATTAATAGATGGGGAGTTAACCCCTGTTTCAAAAGCAAGAAGTCATGCCCAAGTTGTAAAATTTTTAGTCAAACAGTTTACAGAAGATGTCAAAGGAAAAACAATAAAAGGTATTGGACTGGCACATGCTGATGGGAAAGAGTTAGCCTTGAAATTAAAGGAGCAGTTAGTAAATTTGTTCGATTCATTAGACATACAAATTATCGAAACAACACCAGTCATTAGTACGCATACTGGACCTGGCGCCATTGGCTTTATGTATTATGCAGAATAAAACCTCTATTGGAGGTTTATTTTTTTATGATTAGCTTTTATAAAAGTGCTTGTTAAACGTTTCAGAAAAATGAGTCTATCGTCATTTATTTCATAGATATAATTTTAAAAATTTTAACATATGATATTTTTAGTAAAATTGATGAGCAAAGATATAGGTGAATAATATTGAAAAATATTTTATTTTTTGGTGACTTTGGTATAGATGATATGGTCGCTCTTCTTTATGGCTATTATAGTGATGAAATTAATATTGTAGGAATTGTAGCGGAGTATGGAAATGTTCCAAAAGAAGATGCTGTTAGAAATGCTCTCTTTTTCCAAGAGTTAACAGGAACGAATGTTCCTATTATATCAGGAGCTGATTTACCATTAACAGGAAAATCACCAACGTTCTATCCTGATATTCACGGAATCGAAGGGTTAGGTCCGATTGTACCAAATGTTGAAATTAGTGATGTTTTTGAAAATTTTTTTGAAGTGGTTAATATTATTGAACAATATGGAAGTGAACTGATTATTGTGAACACTGGCCGATTGTCTTCGTTATCGACCATGCTCATTTTATATCCTGATTTAATTCAAAATGTCAAGAATATTTATATTATGGGAGGAGCCTTTTTTGTACCTGGTAATGTGACACCGGTAGCGGAAGCCAATATTTACGGTGATCCTTATGCAGCTAATCTTGTTTTAAATGATAGGTTATCACCAGTTCATATCATTCCATTGAATGTGACAAAAGATGCGATATTAACACCGGATATGGTCAATGAATTACATTCATATTTTGTTCGAGTAAATGATCCAGTAGGGAAATATATTAAAACGATGGTTGACTATTATTATAATTTTTATAAGGAGAATGATCCAACCATTATAGGAAGTCCATTGCATGATTTATTAACCCTTTGGGCGGTAACCGATGAAAGCGAATTTCACTATGAAAGCGTACCTGTTAAAGTTGTCGTGCAAGAAGGGGATGCTTTCGGACAAACGATCGGAGATTTTCGAAAAACAAAAGAAAAAGAATCATATACAATTCATAAAGTGGCTGTTTCTTTTGACTATCAACGATATATCCAACAAATATTTCAAACATTTATGTCAAAGTCTTAAAAATTCATGAATTTGTCAAGCTATCGGTATAAATAAGGAAAAGATTTTGATAAAATGATTGATAGTATGTGATAAAGGTGATGAAAAATGAAAAAATGGCTATCAATCATGACTTTTGTATTGATTTTTTTGACTGCCTGTTCGGATAAAACAATTGAAAATGAAAAAAATTGGCCTGTTGAACCATTCGAGTATACCGACCATAATGGTGAACCATTTTCATCAGAACAACTAAAAGGGAAAATTTGGATAGCTGATTTTATTTTTACAAATTGTGTATCTGTTTGCCCCCCTATGACGATGAATATGAAAAAATTAAGGGACAAAGTTAATGAAGAGGGAATTGAAGATATCCATTATGTTTCTTTTTCAGTCGATCCAGAAAATGATACTCCTCAAGTGTTAAAAGAATATGCATTAAAGTTTACGGATGATTTAACTAACTGGCATTTTATCACAGGCTATGTTCAAGAACATATTGAACAATTTGCTAAAGATAGTTTCAAATCACATGTGCAAAAACCAGTATCAACAGATCAAGTTATTCATGCATCTGACTTTTTCTTAGTTGACCAAAATGGAGTAATTCGAAAATATTATTCAGGCTTAAATGATATCCCATTTGATGAAATTATTAACGATATCAAAATATTGAAAGATCGAGAATAAATTTTATAATGGCCTCAATGAAAGAGGCCTTTTTTTGTCAATAATATTTCTAAACATTTGTTGATCATCTGTGAGGTGAACAAGATGAAAAAATTCACCTATCTTTTCCTCTTTACCTTTCTTCTTCTTTTAGGATACTTCTTTTTGACCAAGAAAATGGAACCTACAGATGTAGAGGTTCGAAAGTTGAATTTTTTAATAAAAAAACAAATCCCACATGATTTTATTCCTATTAATATGACGATAAGCGCTCTAGGAGATTCTCTTACAAAAGGGGTTGGCGATGAAACCAATCAAGGAGGATATCTTCATTATCTAAAAAGTAGTTTGAAAACATTGAAGGGCATTCAAGAAGTTTCAATACAAAATTTCGGAATAAGAGGTTATCGATCGAATCAATTGTTAAACCTATTATCTGATGAAAAAGTTCAGTCAAATATTCAGCAGGCAGATATGGTTGTATTTACTATTGGAGCGAACGATCTGATGAAAATTGTTCGAGAAAATATTACCCATCTAAGTATGGATGATTTTATAGAAGAAAGAACAAATTACCTTGAACGGTTAAATCAAATCATTAAGCAAATTCGGTCTTTAAATCCGACAGCTCCAGTTATTTATATTAGTCTTTACAACCCTTTTATTTCTTCATTTTCACAGTTAAAAGAAATAAATGAAATCATTGACCATTGGAATAGTGGGAGTAAAGAGATTATAAATAATTACAAACAGGTGTATTTTGTTCCTATTCAAGATTTGTTTGAAAATGACATAAATGAACTTTTATTTGAAGATTATTTCCATCCAAATCAGAAAGGATATGAATTGATTGGTAATCGTGTTATGGAAGTAATCATAGAGAATAAAATGGTAGAATGGATGATAATACATCATGATTCATAAAAAACGAAGTTGGAAATCATGGAGTTGGAAAAAATCTTTTTTCACTTTATTATGCATAAATGTTATAACAATATTTACTCTATTGGTATTATTAATTTTGCCTGTAGGTGGAAACATACCTTTGAATAAAAATGAAAAAGAGAATTTTGTTGCATTTACCGTTCAAACAAAAAAAGATGATTTAACTAAGTTAATTAATCATTACATTGAAAAAGAAGGGCTAGATGGTCCGATTGATTATTTTGTTCATTTGTCAGATGAAGTGGAATTGTACGGAAGTTTGCCCGTTTTTAATCAAGAAATTGAATTGAAGATGACATTTGAAGCAAAAGCTTTAGAAAACGGTGATTTGTTATTAAATCAGAAATCTATATCTATTGGCCAACTGAATTTACCAGTTTCCTATGTTATGAAATTTATTAAACAGTCATATAATCTTCCGGAATGGGTGACCATTGATCCTGAGAAAGAACTCGTTTATGTTTCATTAACATCGATGAAATTAAAAAGCGACATGACCGTTTTTGCTGAAGAATTCAATTTAAAAAGAGACAAAATTTCCTTACAGCTGAAAGTTAATACGGAAAAATAAAAAAGGCAGTGAACAATCTCCTGCCTTTTGTTTACTTTGGTTGGATCCGAAGTCCTTTCGGATAATAGTTTTTCAATATGCCGTTTGTTTCTTTTCCCCATCCAATAGGAAAACCGTCGACCGTCACTAATGTCCAACCTTTATTACCAATGCCTTTTAATGTTTCACCCTTCACAAAACGCTTCCACTCGTCTTCATGCGAAGATAAAGTATAAGTTTGATTAAATTCTTTTTCCGTTAAATAAAGGGCAAGGGCATGATTCGGCTCAAACCGATTTTTCTTTAATTCTCCTAAATGCAACCCCCATCTTAGAACTTTTAATCCTTTTAATTCTGGGCAATTATCAGGAATATGATAGAGATGATTACCAAACATTTGTATTCTAAATGAAGGTTTATTGGTAATATATGTTTCTTCAAATTGTTTATAATCTTTTAGTACGTTTTTAAATGGTGGGACTATTATTTGTTTTAATTTACTTTTTTGATTATTAGACGATGATCCTTTTCTTAGTTTTGCTGCAAAATGACCTTCTCCTTTTAATTTATGGGGCCAAAGTCTAGCCGTTTTTTCAATAGAACTTGTCCCGTTTTTCGTCCATTCTACTCTCCCATCATCAATTCCATTCATTTTTTCAATAGCTACAAGCTCCATATCTTCATGTTTATTTAAAAAATATTCAATCACTTGTTCATTTTCTTCTGGTGAGAACGTACAAGTCGAATAAACGAGTATTCCGCCTGGTTGAAGCATCTCATAAGCGTCATCTAAAAGTACTTTTTGTTGTTCACTTAATTGTTCTACATGATTTTGACTCCAATAAATCCGGGCTTCCTCATCTTTTCTAAACATTCCTTCACCGGAACATGGAGCGTCCACTAAAATTTTAGAAAAAAAGGAAGGGAAAACTTTTGCCAATCGTTTTGAAGTTTCATTTAATACAACAGTGTTTTTCAAACCAAATCGCTCAACATTTTCAGATAAAACTTTTGCCCTTTTTGGATGTATTTCATTGGCGATTAATAAACCTTTATTATTCATCATTGTCGCTATTTGCGTTGACTTTCCACCAGGAGAAGCGCACAAATCTAAGACAATATCTTCTTCTGTCACATCTAATAATTGGGCAACAAACATTGCGCTAGGTTCTTGAATATAATAAACACCTGCGAAGTGATACGGATGTTTACCAGGTTCACTCGAAGTATAGGAATAATAATATCCATTCTCGACAAAAGGAATTTTTTCTATTGAAAAAGGTGCAATCGTTTCCCATTTTTCTTTAGATATTTTTAATGGATGAATTCTTACTCCAGCCGCACGTTCTTCTTCATAAGTTTTGATAAATGCTTCGAATTCTGCTTTTAGTAGTGTTTTCATTTTTTGTATAAATGGTTCGGGTAGCATATATGGCTCCTTTCAAATCAATCATTTGTCATAATGAAATTATTAGAAAATCACTACAAAAAGTCAACGTTTTATCCATGCACAACCCAATATGGTTTCGAATCGTATGACACGATATAAATGGAATATAATTGATTTGGGTAAAATGAAAGATGATTCATAGGAAAGATAACTGTTTTAGTATTTGCTTTTCTAGCTTCTAATTGAACCGTCATTGGCGATAACGTTAAATAAGGAGTATGCTCACTGTAACCAATGTTTGAAAAAATCGTGTCTAAGTTTTTTACGGCTATATCTAAATTTGGCCATTTTTTTGCTACATGAATAAATCGTACTTTAGATTCTCCATGTGGAATATCTAGTTCTTCTGCTAAAAATTTTATTTGTAAATCATTGGCAGTACCAAATAAAACTAATGTATAAGTAGTACCTCGTTTTACGTTTATTTCTTTTCTTATGATAGGCTGGGCTTCTCCACATAAATAAATGTCAAATTGTACTATTTCATTTTTTATTGGTACATACGGAGTTATTTGCTTACCATTCATTTTTTTTATGACAAGTTGTTCATTCATATATATATCAACATTTACTGTAGAATCTGCCGCATGTAAAACTCTTACCATTCCTTTAAAAGAAGCACGCAAATAATAATTATTAGAATAAATATCTGTCATAAAATCTCTCCTCTTATGTAATAATCGACGAATCAAATTTGTCATTACCATATGCATAAAGTGCTATTTTATGAACATAGATGTGTTACAATATCGATAATATGAGGTTGTTAGTATCGGACGGAGGTGACGTGTTATGAATATTCAAAAAGCAACATTTGCTGGCGGTTGTTTTTGGTGTATGGTAAAACCATTTCATACACAACCGGGAATTTTAGAAGTAATATCTGGATATACAGGTGGGAATAAAGAAAATCCAACTTATGAAGAAGTTTGTTCCGACACTACCGGACATTATGAAGCTGTTCAAATTACGTATGATGAAGATATTTTTTCGTATGAAAAATTATTAAATATTTTTTGGACGAATATTGACCCTACGGATCCAGGAGGTCAATTTTATGATCGAGGATCGTCATATCGAACAGCTATTTTTTATCATAATGAATATCAAAAAAAGCTTGCGATCGAATCAAAGCGGAAATTAGAAGATAGTGGTATTTATCAAAAACAAATTGCAACGGAAATTCTTCCTGCGAAACCATTTTATAAGGCGGAAGAATATCACCAAGATTATTATTTAAAAAATCCACTTCATTACAATGCTTATTATGAAGGGTCCGGAAGAAAAGCTTTTGTAGAGGAAAATAAAAGGAGGTTAAAAAAGATTGAAGAAGAATGATGCGATAAAAAAATTAACTCCACTTCAATATGAGGTGACACAAAAAAATGGAACGGAACCACCATTTCAAAATGAATATTGGGACAATTTTGAAGAAGGTATTTATGTTGATATTATTTCCGGTAAACCATTATTCAGTTCAAAAGACAAATTCGATGCTGGTTGTGGATGGCCAAGTTTTACAAAACCTATCGACAAGGAAGAAATTGAAGAAAAATTAGACTTATCATACGGTATGGTAAGAACAGAAGTACGTAGTAAAACTGGCAATTCTCATTTAGGTCATGTTTTTAATGACGGCCCCGCACCTTCTGGTTTAAGATATTGTATTAATTCAGCAGCGCTAAAATTTATACCGAAAAAAGATTTAGAAAAAGAAGGCTATAGTGAATATTTGAAGTTATTTGATTAAACCTCATACTTTACATGAAAAATAGGCATGTGCACATACATCTATAGGTCATTACACATACATTGATACTGTAAAACATCCGAACAAACGAGAGGGTGACGTATATGTATCATGGATGTGGTTGCGGAGGATATCCATCCTATGGTTACGGATATCCAGTAGGTAGAGGATATGGTCCATCATTTGCGCTAATAGTAGTGTTATTCATATTGCTAATTATCATTGGCGCAACTTGGGCAGCATAATGAAATAGAAAATCCGAGGAATTTTCCTCGGGTTTTTTATTTTGAGCGTGCCCAGCTAAGCTGTTATCTGCTAGTTGGTGCAAGTCCAACCCGAGTAAGTGCCAAGACGCTCGGTAGCTGACAGGCAACTGGTGGAGAAATCCTAAGGTTGAAGCCCTGTGACAAAGTAACTCTCTTGGAGAGTGCGAGCAAATCAGCAGACCGTAACATAAAGTGAATCCTGCCGCCTCGTCAAAAGAGACCTCCTATGGAGGACAAAGGGAAGTCGAGCCTGGTTAGATTGGGCGAAGACCACGGAAG